>CAZLUY010000350.1:0-7362 GCA_964562785.1 uncultured Limnohabitans sp.
CTGATTCCACTCTACGGTGTAAGGTTCTACTCCTCCCTCTATACTCACCCAAGCGACGCCTTCAACTGAACCTACCGCACAATCCACATCGAGTGTTGACTCGATCCTGGCGGTTAATTCTTGAGGGGCCTTTATGGCAAAATTCACTTCTACAGAACAACCCTCTTCATTTCTGGCAATTACTGTGTAATCACCAGGAATCAAGTCTTCCCGCTCAAGAGCACCTTCCAAGCCATCTGACCAAACAATAGATGTGGCTTCAACATCTCCGTCTAATTCCAAGACTGCCTTACCATTCTTTCCATTGAAGCAAGCCACATCATGAACTTCTACCAATCTCAAGTCAAGATCAGCAGAAGAGGATAGTGCAAAGCTCTTTTGAGTTTCACATCCTAATGCATCTATAATAGTGGCAGAATAGGTTCCAGCAGTAATGTTGAATAAACTATTTCCTGATTGTCCATTTGACCAGTTAACTATATATGGTGCTTGACCACCGCTAAGTTCTAGTACAATAGATCCATCATTGTTATCTCCGCAAGAAGGCTCTTCAACTGCAGAATCAATCTGTACTTCTGCAGGGCCAGCAAGATTAAATGAAGCTTGGTAGCCACAACCTGTCTGGTCGATGATCATTACGGAATATGCTCCTGCTGAAAGACCTGTTACATTTTGAGTAGTTGGTCCATGACTCCAGGAATATTGATAAGGGGCCTGTCCGCCAGAAACCGAAAGATTGATTTCACCTGAATTAGGGGAAGAGCAATCGATATCTTTAATGGACTCAGCAATTTCGATTGCCTCATTTTCTGATTCAATCTCAAAACTCATCGTCACATCACAATTGTACATGTCCGCAACAGTGACGGTATAAGTTCCGGGTGCCAGATCAGAAGCTTCCCAACTATCTTCAAGTCCATGACTCCAGGTCACCTTATAAGGCTCCCCTCTTCCAATCTTTACACCAATTTTTGCATAGCCATCGTTGCCTGACCCGCAAGAAGCATCACGCTTTTCCAGATCTTCCAAAATCAAAGGGTATGGAGGTTGAACTACTATCCTCTCAACATGAACCACTCCTTCTGAATCTGTAATCTCTACAGTATAGGTGCCGGCATACAGATTCGTTCTATTTTGGGTGGTCTCCCTGGTATTCCATTCAAAGCTATAAGGAGGTGTCCCTCCCTTAATATCCAGAATAATGGATCCTTTTTCACTATGCGAACATAAGGCTAGCTTTCCTGAGACATCTACGGAAATAGCAGATATAGAAGCTACTTCAGCAAGTCGCGCCTGGCTGTAATCCTGCGCACCAGCGGAAACAGTAAATCCAAGTAGCCCTATTACACTCATATAGAAGAACGCTATGTTTAGCCTTATTTCCATTTCATTTTGACTGCTTTCTAGAATTGTGTTTTTACCAAGTCTATTTTGCAGTACAAAGCATTTAAACTGTATTTGATTTTTTAGAATATTATTTTTTGTAAATCATATACAACAAAATGATATTCTTAAAATCACCTTTATTTGGAAAATAAGTGCATAAAAATTCTCTTTTGCAAGAATTGCTGAGGGAGGACCGCCAACGAAAGCAGTATTGAAAAAGTTTAATTTTTCTTAGATTATTACAATAATCAAAAATCAGAAGAGAAGTTGCTTTTTTCTGGGGATGAAACGTAAAAAGGGGCTAAATCGCCCCTAATTAAGTTTTTTGAAAAAAAATTGAAATTTTTTTACCCCTTTAGCGTTTCAGACTGAAAATCAGTACCTAAAACAAGGAATTGTTCTGGATCTTTGATTTCTGGATTTAGGATCTCCCCATAAGAAAGTGTACCTCAAAGACAGTTCATGGGCTCCTCCACTGTTCTTTAATCCAAGCTTTGATGCCGTCACATCATAAGAGTAACCGATATCTAAACCGCTCTCCAAAGCCACTCCAACAAGAGCTATAACCGCTTCATTATTCGGCAAGCCATTCTTAGTAGGCAGGCCTCTATACCATAATCCTAATACTAGAGGCTCAAGAAAGACTTGGGTTCCAATATCTAATTGGCTGAATGGGTCCTGCTGCTTGTAGTTGAATGCAAAGGATATGGATCTCTCCGAATAAGCGTGGGTGAAGTAATTTCGTGAACCACCGGCAAGATCGAACTTAATACCGCCCTGCACAGACACCTTCATTGGAAGCTTGCTCGTCTGATCATCAACAAAGGAAATATTTGGTTCGGTGACATGGTGAGCTGATGCTCCTAACCATATTTTATCGGAGTAATACATACCTCCGAAACTATAGTCCATAAAGCTGTATCGGGAATCAATGGGTACACCATCCAATTCATCTGTTATTCCTCCTACAGTTCCATTTATAATATCAATCTGAGAACCAAAAACCAGATCTGAGAAAAACGCATCACGCTGCATATAGCTTGCTTGAGCTCCCAACCTAAAGTAGCTATCCTCACCAAGTCTTAATCGATAAGCATAAGAAATTCCGATTTCATTGGTGGACAGATTAGCCATGCTCTCCTGGCTTCCATTGAATATAATCCCGATGCCGGAATTATAGTCGAAGATATAATGGTCGATGTAAGCTGAATAGGAGTTAAAACTCTGGTCAAGCCCTGGCCATTGATTTCTATAATTGACACCAATACGTGTCAATTCACTGGCTCCCGTTAATGCCGGATTCAAATAAATTGGAGCAGCATAGAATTGAGAATACTGAGTATCCTGAGCTTTTGTAGCTGATATGCCACAAATCATGCATAGGGTCAATATGAGTATTCTCTTTATCATTATCTGATCAATACAAAGACTCCAGATTTCTCAACTTTATCTCCGGATCTGGTCGTAAATACAGCTCTATAGACATAATTGCCATTCATTGCTGGTTTGCCATTCAGACTGCCATCCCAGCCCAGATCTTCAAGTGTGGTAGCTTCGTAGATCAATTCTCCCCATGTGCTGAACACATAGAATTCCATTGAAGCCACACCTCTAAATTGAGGTTTGAAGTACTGGTTTTTCACACCATCAGGAGTAAAGGCATTTGGAACTATAATCATATAGTCATCGAAAACTGTCAACACTCTCTGGTATTCAGCCACGCAGCCAAATTCATCTATGGTGGTCAATGTCACTGTATAAGTTCCTTTCTTACTGTACTCATGGGTAGGATTCTGAGAAGCGCTTGTGCCTCCATCTCCAAAGTCCCAGTTCCAAATAATCACCTTGCCCTGCGAAATATCATCAAACTGAACAGGCTCAAGGATCTGTACCTCACCATTAACAATAATATTGCCACCTCCTAAATCAACCTCATAATTGAACTCTGGAAGCAGTTCTTCATCCGAGATCAATACCTGTATTCTTTGTACCTGAGACCAGCATTGCGCATCCTTCAAGCTATTCTGCACTCGATATTCACCATTCTGATCTACTCCCTGAATTTCATCTTGCCTTAGAATTGATCCTGTTGGACTTTCGATGAGATAATCGTAGATGCCTGGGTTATATCCTTCTATGAACTGAGTAAGATCAACCGTGCCTTCTGGGTCACATACAATCGATGGGTTAGAAACTCTCAAATTCGGAATTGCAGAAACCTGAATTGTCACTGGCTCCAATGGAGGTGGACAAGTTCCATTCCCAGATATGCCCACGTAATAGGTATATGGGTCAGCAGATCCTACTAGTCCATCAACGCTCATGGTTCCATTTGAGGAATCTATTTGATAAGTCACATTACCCTGAGCTCCATTTGGAACAGGTTGAGTTCCATTAGCATCAAAATACCACGTAAACGTCGGACTGATTCCAGCCTGGCTACTTTCAGCGAGAACGCTTGCTGTCTCACCTTCACAGATAGCATCACCTGTAGTTTCAAGTGGTGTCAATTGCTCAGTGAGTATTATAGTCTCCGCTACAGAAAGAACACAGCCACCTGAATCTCTTACTTCGAAAGTATAATCACCTGGAGCAAGATCACTTAGATCATGTCTGGTTCCTGTAATGGTAGTCGTTCCAAGATTTTGTCCATTCAAGAAGGTGGTTACTTCATAACTTCCATATCCTCCAGAAATCTCAAATCCAAGCGTTCCATCATCCACATTACATACTGGATCAGTAGAAGAAATATCACTTACACTAATAGGAGTCGCAGGTCCATCTACAATTATATTATCTACGAAGGATTCACAACCTCCACTTCGTACATATGCAGTATAAGTGCCTGGAACCACATTGAATATATTGGAAGATTGGAAGTTGACGCCATCTATAGAATACTCATAAACTCCACTTCCTCCAGCTCCAGTCAATTCAATCTGACCTTGCTCACCGAAGCAAACTTCATCTGTAGCTGTGAATGTCACCGTGGGTTCATCGAATATTCCCACAGTTGGATTGGCTACAAATCCTGGACATACATCTGGCCCAACAGCTATCACATAATAGCTAACTGGAGAATCATTCGCATCCAATCCTTCTACAGTAAGAACACCATCCTGATCGATTTGAATTATATGACCATTTGGATCAGGATTAGAATCTGAAACAAGTGGATTACTTAAACCGGCATCGTAATACCATTCAAAAGTGACATTGGCTGCAGTTGGATTCACCACAGGGGCGAAGACAGCAATTTCTCCTTCACATATCTCCACATCATCGACAAGAACTTGAGATGGACCGTAAACCAGTGTCACGGTATCAGAATCGATGGTACAACCTTCCGCATCCACGACTTCCAAATAGTAATCTCCAGGAGCCAGATTATCGACTTCAATATCCTGTTCGGTAGAAACAAAGGACTGAATCTGATTACCATCCTGATATACATTAATAGTGTATGGAGCCCAACCTCCGTTCACAGTTGCTCTGATGATACCAACATCAGCCCCGCAACCAGGATCAATACTTTCAAGTGGAGTTATTTCAAGCGGAGCATTAGGCCCTTCAACGATCACCTCTAATGAATCCAAACAAGTAGTAACTGTATTCCTTACTTCTATCTGATAAGTGCCAGGAGCGAAATCCTCGCTCGCTAAACTTGATTCATCATAGACACCTAGACCAATTACTTCATACTCAAAGTCTGCAGAACCTCCACTAGTTACCCGGATTTTACCATCTTCAGCACCGAAGCATTGCTCAGGGTCAGTTTCAAATACAACTGCTGGAATTGGGTTAACAATAACCTCGATTGACTCCAGACTTGTATCACAGATATTTGGACCACTTACGCCTAGATAATAGATATATGGATTATTAGATGCTGGTAATCCTGTAATTCGAAGCTCGCCCTGACCAGACACAGCATAGGAGACTGCTGATAGATTTGGATCATTCATTCCATTAGAAATCGGGGAATTTCCTTGATCATCCAGGTACCATGTGAATGTTGGCGAAGAAACAGGAACTCCTAGCTCGAGTATTACCGGATTAAGCTCTGCAACCTCTCCCTCACAAATTTCATCACCCTCAGTTTCAAATTCTGGTGAAACCTGCGTAATCAATTCATAAGTCACGGATTCCTGACAACCATTGGCATCAGTAGCGATCAATTCATAGCTACCACCTGGGAGTCCCTCAATGCTAAAGCCATTTCCGGAGGAAACCACAGTTGTACCTGTTACCAAATTACCCGATTCAAATAGTTCATAAGAATAGGCTTCAGTACCACCTGAAATTTCCCAATAGATGAATCCATTGTCAGGTTCACAGCTTGGTGAGGTAGATTGATCATTGCTGATCACAAGCACATCTGGCTCTGTAACTGTAAATGATTGCGTTGCCTCACAAGATGTATTGTCATTCACAATGAGTATCTCATAATCCCCTGCCGACAGTCCATCAAAGATTCCATTCGAATTACTAGTGCCTACACCGACTAGGGTGAAGGTATAATTCGTGTCTTCATATTCACCCTGACTTCCAGTAGTCAAAGAAATCACCGCATCGGAGTTACCTGAGCAAGACGCATCCTGAACTTCAAATACAGGGTCAGGAAGTGGATTAACCTGAGCAAAGGCTTCAACTACCTGATCCCCACAAACCACACTCAAGAAATAACTATAAGGAGTCGTTGATCCAGGCAGTCCAGAAATGGTCAATTCACCATCCGCATCAATGGTATAGCTGATGTTCGGATCAGATGGATCCGTTCCATTATTTATTGGCTGAGTCAAGGCAGCATCCTTAAACCAGAATATCTCTGTTGCGGAGCTTCCTGAAACTATATTTACAGGAGTCAGAATAACCTCATTACCAAAGCAAGTCTCAAAAGTGGTGACTTCATAATTCGGAAGTGGCTGCATTTCAACTTCAAAGTCAAATACCACTTCGCATCCTAGATCATCTGTGATGATGGCAAAGTAAGTATCTGGATCCAGATCCTGAGCGCCAGTCAAATCCCCTGCTACTATTGGACCGGTGACAGAACCCTGCCTCCACTCGATTGAGTAATTCCCCCAACCGCCAGTAATTGTTAGATTTTCTATGCTTCCATTCGGTTCATTACAAGAGCTTCTCAATACATCAGCGGTCGCATCAATTGGAGAGCCAGGTCCGTCTACAGTAATACTTGTGCTGAAAGAACAGCCATTACCACTCTGAACGTCTATGGTATAATTTCCAGGAGCCAGCCCAGTAAATGTATTTACAGAAGCAAATGCGCCTCCATTAAGGCTATACTCATAATTACCATCAGCTCCAGTGGCCTTAACAACTATGATTCCATCAGTTGCCCCAAAACACACTTCATTCGTTGCAACTGCATCAGCCTGTAATGGCTCAAAGACGGTTACATCAGCTTCAAATGGTGGATTAGGACAATAACCTGGTCCCTCAGCAACCAGATAGTAGGTGAAATCACCTGTTGCTAAACCTTCAAGAGTAAGCTCAAGTGTAGTTGGATCAATGGTATAGATCACCCCATCAGAATGAGGGTTAGCACTAGATACTATTTCATCGGTTGCAGCTGCATCTCTATACCAAGTAAGATCCGGAGATCCGGTGGTATTTATGACCGGAAGAATGGAAGCCGCTTGCCCCTCACAAATTTCATCACTCATTGGATCAATTGTGATTGGAATTCCAGCATCATCCACTAATTGCTCATTGATGCTGACTGAACAACCATTCGCATCCGTAATTCTTATATCATAATTTCCAGGAGCTAAATCCTGCAATATATAAGGAGTGCTAACTGAGGTCTCGTCAACTATTGGTGTTGCTCCACCATCAACAAAAATTTGCAGGTCATAATCAGGAGTACCTCCACCAAAGCTGAACTCGATCAATCCGTTGAATTCTCCACAAGCAGGCTGGATCACATCATCTGATACTAGTGTGAGCTCAGTA
>CAZLUY010000351.1:0-25117 GCA_964562785.1 uncultured Limnohabitans sp.
ATGTTGAATAATTACGTATAACCACCATCCAACCAAAAAGAAAGCTCTGAAGAAATTCAGAGCTTTTTTTGTTCCAATTAGGCAAGCTCAATGAGCTTTCAGGCCTTTTAATTCTTAGAAAGTGCTCATCTTTTATTGTTATCCCTCTGCATCTTTAAAAATAGTCCTTCTACACGTTCTCTAGCCCAAGGTGTTTTTCGTAAAAATTTAAGGCTCGATTTGATTGAAGGATTGTTATTAAAGCACCGTATAGGTATACGCTCTCCGAGTTCTTCCCACCCGTAATGCGAGACTAATTGCTCCAGGATTGTATCCAGCCGAAGTCCATGAAGAGGATTGTTGGGTTGGTGTTCCATTATCGAGAGAATATGGTGTTTCCTTCTTTAATGGTTTCCATTACCACTATTTCCTTTAGCTTCATTGGATCCACTTTTAAGGGATTCTTATCAAGGATTACAAGATCCGCAAGCTTTCCCTTAGTAAGTGTGCCCTTTGTGTCTTCTTCGAAGTGTTGATATGCCCCCCAAATGGTTATAGACTTTAGAGCTTCATATGGAGTTAGGCGCTCCTCTTCACCAAGGATATCTCCACTTCTTGTAACTCTATTGACAGTAGTCCATAGTATCATCATCAAATTAGGTAGAGCTACAGGTGCATCTGTGTGGGAAGTGACCATCATTCCTCGATTCAGAGCTGACCTAATAGGTGATATTTTTTGAGCCTTTTCTTCTCCAATTAGTTGCTTGTGCCAATCTCCCCAATAAAATGTATGCATGGGGAAAAGGGAGGCTACTACCTTCATTTCTGCAAGACTATCCAGCTGATCCAGTCTCACATACTGACCATGAATTAAAACATTCCTTCTGTCGTCATTTCCATATTTTTCTATGGCTGGTCTAAGTGTTCTTATAAGTTGATCAGCCGCTGCATCGCCATTAGCGTGTGTTAAGAGCTGCCAATCATTTTCAAATGCTAAATCAACTATTCTCTGAACCTCGGCATCATCTTCTATTGCCGGATATCCTGAATAACTTGCATCCTGACCATCTGGCGGGATTAAATATGGTTCAGTCCGCCATGCCGTTCTGCCTTGTGGTGATCCGTCAAGAGTCATCTTTAATCCCCCAATTCGGTAGTGATTTTTATACTCCTTCGAGTTCCACTCGGAGTCCATGTACTGTGGAAATGAGTAATCAATGTATGAAACGACATCCAGGTAAAACTTTCCTTTATTGGCATAGTCTGCCATGGTCTCATGATTAGCCATGGCCCTTCCTTCTTGAGCCGTTGTGTAGCCATAACTCGCAGCGGTCTCCTGGGATTTATCCATATAATAAGCTGCTAATTCAGGATCTGTTGGACCTAGAATAGGGAAGAATAATGGGATGGCCGCGAGTTCTTCCAGAACCCCATTTGGTTCACTGGTTCCAGGAATTCTTCTAATAATTCCACCCGGAGGATCTTCAGATTCAGAGGTTATTCCATTGATTTCTAATCCCTTGGAATTCATGACCGCGAAGTGACCGGAAATGTGGATGATACAAATTGGGATATCCTTCGAAACCTCATCCAGTTCCATCTTGTTCGGGAATCTGTTTTCAGCGAGTACGGCATCGTCAAAACCCAGACCTACAATCCAACCTTGGGTCTTATCCGTGCCATTTGTCTCATGCCAATCCTTTAATTCCTGAATCAATTCAGGGATGGTATTTACATGACCATCTGGTTCCGCAAGAAGATTGGCCGCAACGGCCTGAGCTCCAAAGCCAGAGAAATGGGCATGTCCATCCACGAATCCTGGCACTAATGTTTGGCCCTTTAGGTCATTCATGATGTGACCCTTACCTGCTTCATTCATCGCTTCATCCATGTCACCAGCAAAGACAATAATACCCTCTCTTTCCACTAGCGCCTCTACATATTCAGGTTGATCCCCTTCCATGGTAATAATATCTCCACCATAATATATTGTGGCAGGTGATAGCTTTTCTTCGGGGGTACTACAGGCTAGAACCAATAAAATTGGAAGAATCCTCAATAAGTGCTTCATCTCAAAATATTTATAAAACTTCTATTAAAAATAATGAATTGGAGAATGAAGACCTACGTCAAATGAAAAAAGCCAACCCATCGGGGTTGGCTTAATTTTGTGGTAGTGATAATCTTTTTTAGGCTTCTACAGCTTCTAATTCTTGAGCTAGTGGGAAGTCAATCTCAAATTGTGTGAGGTTGTGAATGTAGTTGGAAATAATTTTATCACCGATCACTACAATCACATCTACCAAGCTTCCTTCATCATATCCTGCTTCAAAGAAAGCGTTTACTGAAGCCTCGTCCGCTCTTCCTCTGTTCTCAGCAACCGACTTGGTGAACCTTGCCAAAGCATCCAGTTTTGCATCGAATGAAGCAGAACCTCCTCGGATTTCAAGAATTTGGTCATCGCTGAATCCATTCATTTTACCCAATGCCGTGTGAGCAGACTGGCAATATCTACAGCCATTTACCTGGGAAACTACCAGATTGATCACTTCCCTTTCTTTAGCTTTTAAAGAAGACTTTCTCTGTTGCAATGCTAGATAATCTCCTAAGGCTGTATCGCTTTTGGCGAAGTAAGCATAAAGGTTGGGAACAAATCCAAGGCCTTTATTTAGGTTGTCAAAGATTGCTTGATTGTTTTCTGAAACTTCTTCTCGAGTTGGTACTGTGAAATTTTTCATCGTTCTATTGATTTATTGTGGTTTTAAATAATGTACAATACAAAGATGCTGTGCGGAAGAGCCTTTCAGTTAGGCTCGATTTCCCTGGGGCTTGTCAATTTTTCCCGATTTAAAGTTTTCCCGATAGTCGGAGGGAGAAATTCCATCATTCTTCTTGAAAAAGCGGCTGAAGCTTTGGATATCCTCAAAGCCTAATTCATATCCTATTTCCTTTACCGGCTTGTCGGTATAGCCTAAAAGCCTTCGAGCTTCCAGTGTGATTCTATCATGAATGTAGCTTAGAGCACTCTTCTCTCCTAGCTTTGAGAAAGCATTACTAATTGTCTTGGGCGATTTGAAAAGAAGATCAGCATAGTCTGCTACCTGATGTTTTTCTCTGAAATGAGTCTCAACCAGATAATTAAACTCCCTTACCAAATCAGATTTGGATGAATCCAAATTTTGCAATTCGGATTGTTGAGCATAAAGCCGGGTGCAAAGTATGATGAACCTTTTGAGCAGCATTTGAAGCATCTCCAGTTGTAGCGGATCGGGGTCTTCTTTCATCTCCATTTCGAAGACATTCCAAAGCGCCTCCAGTTTGCTCTTTCCAATCTCGTCAAGACGAATGATGGGAAGAGCGGATGAACCGTAAAAGAGAATTCCTTTGCACCCTACTTCTGAATCATGGTCGAGAATACAAAAGAAGGGTCTGTTGAATCGAATGAAATGAGCTTTCGGAAGAAGGTTTACCTTAATTCTATGATAACCCGTTAGACAGACTACTTCATGAGGATTCAGCTTATAGAGTAATCCATCAATGCTCAATTCAGATTTCTCCAATACCCATAGAAATGCCAGTTCGGACTTGTCCTGCTCTTCTATAAAGTCAGCTTGACAATGCGGAATCAACTCAAGCTGAAGATGCTCTCCTGCCTTTCCAGAAAATATCATTTTACCTTTTCTCCTCTGAATGAGCCATTGGGCTGAACAGCCGTTAGGGCTACTATTTCTCCATCTTTTTCCTCAAAAATGACTTTAAAGCCATCAAGAGTTTTGAATTTAAACTCATGCTCACCAATTGGAATCTGCTCATATTCTGGCTGTCCAGCCACAAAAACGAATAGGGCACCATCTTTAATATAGACCTTGGCTTCCTGAACTCCCATTATGGAATAGGTGCCCTCATATTTACTCAGGTCATCAGCCGTAACTTCAACAGCTGTTGGCGTTCTTTTGAATTGAATGGGATCCAGAGTTGGTTCAAAACCAATTTTTGCTCCATTGATATCTCCATTCAAATCCATACTGAATTGGACTTTAAAAGCATCTCCATCCTGAACTTCATTGTTCCGAATCATCCTTGCGTTAAACGTATCGTGATTATCATGGGCCAAATACATTTGATAAGAACCGGTATTCAAATACAAAGAATCATTTTCCCAAGTGAGCTCCATTTCCCCATAGCCCGGATGATCATAGGTGCCTAGGTACTGATCAAGACTTCGGGAAGGCTTGGACGGATACGGCGCTGCACTTTCTTCCTCTTCCTTAGCTTTTAATGCAGCCTCTTTTCTTTTCTTTAAGACTTCTAGATTTTCTCCTGACCAATCTACCGGTTCCAAGCCAAGCATGCGATCGGCAATAATATTCCTCACATTTCCTGGAGTGGAGGATCGGTTTTGATTTACTAGTACAACGATTCCTATGCTATCCGTTGGGAAAAAGGACGCTGAAGCAGAAAATCCATCGATATTCCCACCATGCTCTACACGATAGTGGCCTCTATAAGAAGACAGAAACCATCCATAACCATAGTTCGAAAATTGCATATCGGGATGCTCAGGTGCCGGAGTTCCGGCAGACACGACCATATGAGAGCTCATTGCTTCTTTGACATAAGCTTCAGGAATGATTTCTTCGCCATTAAACTTTCCACCGTTAACCCAGGTGATTAACCAATTGGCCATTTCTGTGACACTACTGTTGATTGCACCTGCCGCACCCATTGCAGAAATATCGTAGTAATCCATCAAGGAGTTTACACCTTCTTCATCTGTTTGATAACCCTTTGCAGAATTGTCATCTTTAGCCATTTCCTGGGTTTTGAAGTTGCTTCGGGTCATTCCAAGCTTATCAAAGAACATGCTCTGAACATTCTCTTCCCAGCTATTTCCTGTCACACTTTTCCCAATTTGTCCCTGAAGGAAAAACATCCAGTTGTTGTAATACCATTGCTGACGAAGTCCTGTGAAAGGTTCATGATGCGCTATTCTTCCAAGCAGCTCCTCATCTGAATTGGACGGAAAAAGGTACCAACCAAAATCATGTCTTGGAAGGCCTGTTCTATGGGACATTAAGTCCTTAATGATTATTTGTTCATTCATCCAAGGCTTGTTGAATCGAAGCTCCGGAATGTATTTGGCAGGTCTTTCATTGAGGTCTACTTTTTCTTCTCCTTGCAATACACCAAGAACCGCTGAAGTGAAAGCTTTCGAAGATGATCCGATTGCCAACAGGGTGTTTTCGGTCATTTGTAGCTGAGCCTCAACATCCCGATACCCAAAGCCTTTTGAATAAATGATTTTATCTTTTTCTACTACTGCTACCGCAAAGCCTGGAATAGACCAGGGGCTAAGGAGAGCTTCTAATTCCTCATCAACTCCTTTTAGTCTCGGATCAGCATTTTGCGCCAATAAGCTCGCGCTTATGAATATTGAAAAAGCGATTATTAGTAGTTTCTTCATGTGAATAGGGTTAGATATCTTCTACAAAAAAGATAGCGTTTTTATTTAGATCGAATAGTCCGAATTCATGCGTGCCCCAAGGTGTATTCCGTTGAAGTTTATCAGGAGGAATAACTCCTCCTTCTACGAGTTTTAAAAAGTAGGGCTCAATATTTTTGACAAAAAGACGCACAACTGACCCTCCAAGAAGAGGGTCATCTGCTGTGTCAGCATGCCATTGTAAATGAAGCTCCAAACCTTCGAGAAGCATTCCGGCATACATCTGATCTCCAAAGGTCTTTTGGAAGCCTAGATTTTTGTTATACCAATCCAGATCTCTTTGAATATTCTGGGAAGGCAAGACGGGTACGGTTTGTAAGAATCTTGTTTGCATAAAAATGCCCCCTGCTTTAGCAGGGGGCTTAATTTTTCAAGGCTTTATTTATCCTTGGTTTGCCATTGTCCTTCGGACCTGATCGAGATTAACTCTTATATCTTCAATTCCTTCCCACTCTCGATTTGGCTCACCATGCTCAATTCCTACATATCCATTGAAACCACGAGCAGTAACAATTTTAAGCATTCGCTCATAATCCAAATTACTTTGGTTTCCTCTGTCATCCCATACCATCGGCTTCAGAGATACTCCCTTAGCATAAGGCATCAATTCGTCTACTCCTCTGTAAGAGTCATAACTAAACTTCTTCTCGCCTTCAGTATGCATTAGGAAATTACCAAAGTCAGGTAATGTACCAGCTCTTGGATGAGCAGTTTGCTCAATTAAGGAGGCTAGCCATTTTCCGTTGGAAGAAAAGCCACCATGATTTTCGATAAGTACATCTATATCAAAGTCATCTGCAAATTCACAGATCCTTCGGAAAGTAGAACTACAGATGTCAATCGCCTCTTGTCTTTTCTCCTCATCTTCAGTCCACTGCACTGCATGGTAAGCGTTCACTCTTATTGAGTGGCAACCTAAGTAGGCCGCAGCCTCTACCCATTTTTTGTGATTTTCGACTGTTTGTGCTCTACCCTCTGACGAAGCCTCACCCAACATGCCTTCTCTGTCTATCATAATTAGTACAGACTCGACTCCTTCTCCATCTGCCCGGGTTTTCATCTCTTTTAAGTAGGCCTTATCCTGAGCCTTGTCCATGAAGAATTGATTGACGTATTCTACTGCGTCAATACCGTTACTTTTTGCCAGCTTAGCAAAATCCAGGTGATCCATTCTCCCAGCGAAAAGAATTCGTTGTAAAGACCATTCTGCCAATGATATCTTAAAAACGTCCTCCGGCTTAGTGGCTCCAAAACTCATGTTTGGAAGGCCTAGGCCGATCGCTGCGGCGGATAAACCCGCAGTCTTTAAAAATTCTCTTCTATTCTTCATTTAGTTAATTGATTTGATTGGTATTGAAATTTAATAAAAATACTTGAATGAGAAACACTTAAATCTCCCATCCAGATCGATAGTCACGATTTAAGAATTTATTGGCTTCTGCATCATTGGTGATTTCTAGTTTGGATGCGTCAAACTCGACCCTCTTTCCTGATCTCAACGCCACAGCACCAAGATTTACAGTATCAGTAATGGTTTGGGCTCGAATGAAGCTCCCAGGGGTCTGTTCGCCGACTTGAATGGCATCCACCCAGGCTAGTGTTTGTCGATTTACCTCCCTGGAATTAATCCTTTCGGATTCAGGTCTGGCGGTCATTTTACTCTCTGGAATCAAAACTGGGTTCTCACCTCTAAAATCCCCTAAGATTTTACCTTTTGTTCCTACGATCATGAGCCCTTCCATCCCAATGTCTTTTCCATCTATTTCCAGTTCTTCTGGGGCAAAAGGTTTCATTCCGCCGTCATACCAATAGAGGTCAAATCCGGGAAGGCTTTCTTGCTCAGGAAACTTCCATTTGATAGTACAACTGGCAGGGAATGCAAGTTTATTCTCTACCCATCTGTATACTTGATCTACCTCTTCCCTGGATGTTGTTCCATAGGCTTTAGTAGCTATCGGAGATCTATTTATACCCAATGTTTCAAAAAGAGGAAAAAGGCTGTAATGTCCCATGTCAGCGATGGAACCACCTCCGAAATCATACCAGCCTCGGAATACATTATGCGTGTAGTTTTTATGATATGGTCTGTCCTTTTCTGGACCTAGCCACAAATCCCAATTGAATCCCTCAGGAAGAGGCATAGCAGGTTCAGGAGCCTTGGTCCATTGCTGCCAAACAGGTCTGAAAGACCAGTTATGAATTTCTTTTAAATCACCGATTAAACCTTCATCCATCCAAGCCTTTATTTGCCGGTATTCAGGACGGTCTGACCAGGCTAGTAAGTGCGTGATGGCTCCGCTTTCTTTAGCCTTATCGATCACTTTTCTTCCTTCAATCAGACGGTTAGAAATGGGCTTATGAGTTACCACATTCACACCTTTATCCATCGCCAAAATTGCAATGGCTGCATGAGTATGGTCCGGAGTCATAATTTTCACAACATCCAGATCACTTTCTTTGGCAAATAACTCTCGAAAATCTTCATATGAAGTACAGCCTGAATCGGCATTAGATTTATAAAATTGGTCGACATAAGCCTTGCCAACATCTCTTCCTCCTGGTATTCCGGGAACCCCTTCCCACCAGGTATTATCATTGAGAACCTGACGGATTCCGTTACGGATCCCATTTGGAGACCAGTCGATATAGTCGGTTGAGAACTTGTTGGAATCACAAACCGAGACTACCCTGACTTTTGGATTGTTTAAAAGCTCTCCCATCTCCCTCAATCCCTGCGTTCCACAACCGATGTTGGCTACGGTAATCTGATCAGAGGGAGGGACATGGCCTGTCCCTGCTATCACGGAAGAGGGAACCACAGATATGGTTGCAGCAATGGCAGCTGCAGAGCCCATAAACTCTCGTCGATTTATGTTTTTTGGAGGTGTCATATATTTCAGGCTTAAGGTTATTCTTTTATTATTCGCCAGAATTCATTCTGCATGGCTTCTGCGTCGATTTTGGTATATACATTGACTAGTCGCTGGGTATTCTCTGGTGGTGCTATGATTTGGGAAACTGTTGCCCATTCAGGATGAAGGTACGCTTCTACTAGAGCAAGATCCCACATGACTCGTGTCTTATCCTGAGGGTTTTGAATTCTCCATCGGTCCGCTAGAATCTTCTCAATTTCTACAGAATCATCCAATTTGGAATATGTCTCATCTCTATCGAATTGTAAAGCGAAAGAAGTGGTGGTGGTCATGATAGTAAACTCCAAACCTTCCAAGTTGAGCAGGTAATCAAATGCGTTTAAATCACATCTGATATTAAATTCATTTTTGCTCCAGGCATTTTTCTCAACATCGTACCAAGACCCTAGGGAGAAAAGGCTAATCTTATCTTTTATTTCCGGCGCTATGATTAAAGCTGAAGCGATGTTGCTCATAGCTCCCAAGGTTACAATATGAAGACGTTCCCCATCAGGCATAGCTTTGGCCTCCTTAATTATGGCTTGAACAGCTGGGGAATCTCTCGGCTGCTCCCCTCCCCAGGCTCTTCCAATCTGGCGGTCGCCCCCAAGAGGATGAGGGATATCCATTCTACCCATGGCTTTAAGAATTTCTTCATTCAAACGCTGGCTTTCTTCCACAGGGATCAGTGTCTCCGTGTCATAGGCATTCCATTTTTCAAAGACATTTAAATCTGAATTATTAAAGTGAGCAGAGCTTAGTCCAATTAGATCGATTTTGTCTGATTTCACCAGGTGTGCAATAGCATAAAGATCATCCATTTCATTGCCCGTGTCAGCATCCAGCCAAACCTTTTGCTGAGCCATTAGCGATTGAGAGAAAAGAAAAAGTGTTAATAGTAGAAGTCTTCGCATCTGGGTTGGTGTTTAACTTGGATTTAAAGTAATTTATTTGGTTTTTAAATCAAATGGAAAAACCCTGAACGGTCCCCAGCCTATTTATGAAAAGATTTATCCCCCTCTCTTTATTTATTCTCATTTATTATTCGTGCCAGCAAAAGCCGAAGAATACCGAGATTTCTTCAAGCACTCAGGTCAGACCTAATATTGTCTGGATAGTCAATGAAGACATGTCACCAGAGCATCTTGAGGTCTACGGAGGCACTGGAGGAAAGACTCCGAACTTAAATGCTTTAGCAGCAGAAGGCTTAAGATATACCAATGCATTTTCCACGGCCGGAGTTTGTGCTCCAAGTCGTGCTGCACTAATCACAGGAGCTTATCAGACTTCCATTGGTGCCCATCACATGAGGACAACAGGGCTATCAAAAGGAAATGAAGATGCTTATCCTCCGGGACATAAATCTTATTCCACTGTTATTCCCGCAGACATGAAGACCTATCCTGAGTTACTCCGGATGGCAGGGTACTACACCAGCAATAACTCAAAAGAAGATTACCAATTTTATGGCCCGGTGACAATGTGGGATGAAAGCAGTCGAGAGGCACATTGGAGAAATAGGGAAGACCCTAACCAGCCTTTTTTCTCAATTTTCAATTTGACGATTTCTCATGAAAGCCAGGTTTGGGCTCGAGAGAATGAACCCTTGCTAGTAGATCCTGATTCGGTATTAGTTCCTCCAGTCTATCCAGATGATTCTATTACCAGGCGAACCCTTGCCAGGTTTATTACCAATGTAATGCGAATGGATCAACAGGCTGGTGAGATAATAGATCAGCTCAAAGAAGATGGACTCTATGAAAATACAATCATCTTTTTCTATTCTGACCATGGAGATGGTATGCCTTATTATAAGCGCGAGCTTTACGATCGAGGGCTAAAGGTTCCACTGATCATCAAGGCACCTTCACTCAAGCCTGGGACTGTTACGAATGAGCTGGTGAGCTTTGTAGATTTTGGCCCAACCGTTCTTTCTCTTGCTGGAGTGGATATTCCCGAAAGTATGCAAGGGCAAGCATTTTTAGGAAGTCAGAAAGCTATCAAACGAAAGTATGTATATGCGGCCCGAGATAGAATGGATTCGGAATATGATCGGGTAAGAGCAGTTTCTGATGGCAGATACAAGTATGTACGCAATTACATGTCTGACAAGCCTAATTATCAGAATATAAGGTACAGACTCAATAATCCTTTAATGCTTCATTTGCTTGATTTGCATGAGCGAGAATTGCTGGATGAAAATCAAGAACGGTGGTTTGACGAATCAAAACCCTTGGAAGAATTGTATGACACCAAAAATGACCCATATGAATTTAAGAATCTAGCAGGTCAAGTGGATTACATAGGAAAGCTTGAAGAGCTGCGAGAGGCTCATTTAAAATGGATCAAGGATTTCGGTGACTTGGGTGAGATGAATGAGCAAGCAATGGTAAGTATGTGGTGGAATGGAGAGGATGAGGCACCCATCACTGCAGAACCGACAATTAAGTTTTACAATGGGACACTAACAATTCTGTGTGAAACGGAGGGGGCTTCTATAGGATATAGAAGCTCAGAGGACGATGGCTGGTCGATTTATCAGGAACCAATTCCTTGGGAAGAAGGAGAATCAATCATAATTAATGCCCATAGGATAGGTTATGAGCCGAATGAAATAACAATAGAAGTAAATTAATCCTGATAGCAAGGAATCCCTTCACGGCTGTATTTACCAACTGGTGGAAGAATTCTATAATTCTTTAATTGGCTTTTCCAGTCTGTATCCTCATGTTGATAATTCGGCGTGTACCGCGCTTCATCCCAGTAGGTCGCACTAGGATTTTCTACTCTCAAGTCACTAGTTTCACTCATCCAGTTGAGGAGTTTTTCTCTCATCTCTTTTTTAATTCCAGCGAATTCTGGACTCTCCGCAAGGTTGTTCAGCTGGTAAGGGTCATTTAGTACATCGTATAACTCTTCTTCAGGCCTTTGGCCAAAGCTGAGATCGAAGAGATCGATCCCATCCGGACTCAGCTTACCCTCCATATCCATTATGAGAAACTTGGTGATCGAATGATCTACATCTCCATATTGACCCACAGACTGATGCACGCTTGGGTTTCCAGCCGGATTCCGTTCTGGCATTGGATTCCAGATGTATAAGTATTCATGATTTCTTACCGCTCGCATAGGGTAACTCAAATCACCTTTGCGCACATTTGCATGTCGCTCTCTCTCCAGAAAAACCTCTGAACGACTTTGGTACTCGCCAGAGACTAGTGGCCAAAGCGATTCTCCTGACATGCTGTTTTGACTTTGCCCAGCAGCTTCCACAAAGCTCGGAGCGAAATCCACAAAATTCACAAAATCTTCAATCACGGTTCCAGCCTGAATTTTCTCTGGCCAACGAATCACCAATGGCATTCTGGTACCATAATCGTAAAGATTGGCTTTTGCTCTAGGGAATGGCATCCCATTATCACTGGTCATGACGATTATGGTATTGTCTAGCTCCCCCATCTCTTCCAGCTTGGTAATTATTTGCCCGCACTCTCGGTCAAAGCGTTCCACCTCAAAGTAGTAGTCAAGAATGTCATTTCTGACGCAATCATTATCAGGGAAAAACCCAGGAACCGATACATCTTCGAGTTTCATACCAGAGCGAATTCCTGTATTTGTTTCATAGATCCGGTGTGGATCTGAGCTTCCAAACCAGAAAGTGAAGGACTTATCTTTTGGTTTGGCTTCAATAAAGGCATTGAAATCTTCGAAAGATTTTCCCGCGGGGTTATTCTGAAACCCGGTCACCTCATATTCGCCGGGACCCCAGCCTTTGCGTGTAGAACCTGTGAAATAACCGGCCTTTTCCAGAATCTGAACGTAGGTTAGATGTTCATTTGGAAACTCCGACCAAAGGTTTCCTCCTTCACCGTTTTGGTGGGGGTATCTTCCCAATAAAACTGATGCTCGGGAAGGAGAGCAAGAGGGAGAAGCCGTGTAAGCATTCATGAAAAGTGCACCTTCTTTGGCAAGCCGATCAAAGGTTGGGGTTCTAACCACTTCGTCCCCATAAACTCCTGCATGGGGAAAAGACCAATCATCCGCCATTAAGAAAAGAATGTTAGGGAGTTTCTGACTAATTGATTTACTGCTGAACAATAGTATGACGATAAAACAAGATAATTTCTTCATTGATTTTTTAAAGAGATAAAGTCTATTATGACTATTGTTGAATTAACATAAATAACACTATTCTCAAGAAGTATCCACTTTGAGTCACTAAATCAAAAGGACATTAAAGTTTGTTTCATGACGTTCCCAGTTTTGGGGAATTACCACAAGGATAATTTAGATTATAGATTTTTGAATATTATTTTGATTTTTTCCTTTTAAGATGGGTAGTCGAATTTTAGTATTCAAAATTACATTTGAATGAAAAAGCATAAATATCAGGTTAGGACCTTTACGATTTTACTTAGCATTATATCTGTTTTCTGGTCCTGTTCTGAGGTGGAAAGGAAGACAGTGCCTCCGGTCAAGGTGGAAATTATGACCATCAAGAGTAAAGAAGTAAGCCCCGTATTGAATTTAGAGGGGGAGTTGACCGCAGCATCAAGGCACGAATTGTCCTTTTTGGTACCAGGAAAAATTACCAGGCTTTTCGTAAAAGAAGGAGATGAGGTTCTTAAGGGCCAACTACTGGCGAAACTTGAGTCGGCTGACTATAATCAAGCAGTCCTAATCGCAGAAGCAAAACTCGAAGAAGCTAATGATCAATACCAACGTCTTGCAAATATGTATGCAAGTGGATCTTTGCCTGAGGCTGATTTCAACAAGATAAAAGCTTTAAAGCAAGAAGCTGAGGCTAACTACGAGCTTTATAAAAATAAAAGGTCATACACGGAGCTTAATGCGGAAGTGACCGGTTCAATTTCTAGAATTTGGGCTAGGGAAGGGATGGCTGTAGACGAAGGACAGCCCGTGATTACACTCTTGAATACGGGAGAATTTTTGGCCAAAATCGGTGTGCCAGAAAAGTCGATTACCACTATTCGCCTCGGTAGCTTAGCTAAGGTGATTGTACCTGCCACTGGTGATACGCTGAGAGGTGAAGTTGAGAAAATGAGTCCTTCAGCTTCAAAGATCAGCAGAACCTACGATTTGGATTTGACGCTGACTGAGAGTACAGGGGCTCTTCGAGATGGAATGTTATGCGAGGTTTTTTTAACGGAGTATGCTTCTAGCATGGAAATATTAATCCCTGCAGGATTAATACATACGGATGTAAACGGCATTCATTATGTGTTTTTGGCAGAAGGCCAAGTAGCCAAACGGCGGCGTGTCGTTCCTGGTAAGCTTGTAGGAAATGACCTTCTGATAGAAAGAGGGCTTTCTGCAGGAGACAAACTTATTTTGAATCCACCAATCGATCTTATGGATGGAGCAAGCATAATTTTTTAAGGCATGTCTTTCATAAAAAATTCATTAGATCATAAGCAAATCATTCTTACGCTTACTGCTTTGATTCTCGCCTTTGGCATTTTTTCTCTGCTCACGATGCCGAGGAGAGAAGATCCTAAATTTAATATCCGTCAGGGTTTGGTGGTCATTGCATATCCAGGGGCTACCGCGAAACAAGTTCAGGATGAGGTGATTTCCAAAGTTGAGGAAGTTCTGTTTAGCTATGAGGAGGTTCGAAAGGATAAGACCTATTCTAATTCACGGGAAGGGGCGGGATATGTGGTAGTCGAATTGGAATCGTTCGTAACTGATGCAGATTTATTTTGGTCACAACTACAGCATAAATTTGATTTTTTAAAACTTGCAGAGCTGCCCCTTGGGGTATTGGGTCCGGTAGTGGAGTCCGATTTTGGTGATACCATCGCTTTATTAGTTAGTTTTCAGAGTGGCCAAAGAGATAGTCGCGAACTTCAGTCTTATGTGGACGGGTTGAGTGATCGCCTAAGGGCGGTTCGCTCTCTATCTAAGCTAAAAAAAATAGGAAAGAGGGAGGAAGCATTTTATATCAATTTGGATAATAAAAAGCTCAGTCAATTTAAGATTTTCTTGCCTCAGGTGTTGATTGCTTTAAGAGGCGAAAATAGTATTCAGGCCTCAGGAGGCCTTGAGGTGGATGGGCTGAAAGTGAGTTTCACGAACCAAAATCAATATATTTCTAAAGAGGAAATTGAAGATCAAATAATCGGTATTTCGCCAACAGGTGATGTGGTAAAAGTCGCTGATGTAGGTGAGGTAATTCGTAGGGAGAGGGATCCCTCAGATCTGATCCGTATCAATGGAACACCTAGTATTTTGATGTCCCTAGAGATGCAAAATGGTTATAATATCGTTGATTTTGGAAAGGAGATTGAGGAAACCATTGCTTCGTATCAGAGTGAGATACCTGAAGATGTTAGTATCGAAAAGGTTGTGAATCAGCCTGAGAATGTTTCTGAAAGCATCAATGATTTTGTCCGTGAGTTTTTTATAGCCATTATCGCTGTAGTGATTGTGATTTTGCTACTCTTACCTTTTCGGGTGGCTTTGGTGGCCGCAGCAGCTATTCCCGTCACAGTAGCTTTCACCTTTACATTGATGGATGGTCTTGGGATTCAGCTTCAGCAGGTATCCCTCGCATCCCTCATCGTAGTGCTGGGTATGCTTGTGGATGATGCTATCGTTATTGCAGATAATTATGTGGAGAAACTTGATGATGGGATGGATAATTATTCCGCAGCATGGAAAGCTGCCGACCAGTTAAAAGTACCGATGTTCACAGCGGGGTTGACTATAGTGGGAGCATTCGCACCACTCATTTTTTTAACTGGATATGTTGGTGAATTTATAGAATCTCTGCCCATTACGGTGGCGATAGCTATTAATGCTTCTTTTATAGTTGCCATGTTTCTGACTCCGTATTTATGTTATACTTTCATAAAGAAGGGGTTGAAAAAGGCGGGATCTGTGAAAAAAAAGAAATCCTTTTTAGATGCCCTGGAGGCAGGTTTTAACAAAGGGATTGATTTTTCATTTGCCCACCCCAAGGCAATTTTTTCATTCGCTGTTCTGGTAGTGATCACAGGTGGTTTGCTATTTATTCCGCTTAAGCAAAAGCTCTTTCCTGCGGCTGAACGGGATCAATTTGTGATAGAAATGCGTGCCAAAGAAGGAACTTCCTTGGACAAAATGGATATGCTGACCAAGGAGGTTGAAAAGGAAATTTCCATGAATTCCAAGATAAAGAGCTACGCCACATTTATTGGCACCTCTGCACCAAGGTTTTACTACAATTATGCCCAGCATTTCCCTCAATCAAATACATCTCAAATACTGGTGAATACTTTGGGAATAGAAGAAACGAATCAGCTGGTAGAGGAATTTGAAAAAGATCTCAATTTCAGGCATCCTGAGATAGATGTGATCATTAAAAAAATGCAACAGGGACCATCTTTGGAAGCACCCGTCGAGTTACGGATCAGTGGACCAGATCTAATTACCCTTGAAAGTTTGGGTGATTCAGTGGCCGGAATTCTACGTGAATCTCCCTTAGCTTCACATGTGGTTTCTGACCATTTTGAGAAAAAACTTTCTATCAAGATAAATACAGACAGAGCTGCTGCAAATAGGTTTGGGATTACGGACGCCATGATCTCCCGAGAGCTTCAGTTTGCTTATGAAGGTCTAGAGATTGGTCAGGTTTGGGAGGCAGAAACACCGGTAGGGATCATTATAAAGGATCTTCAGTTAGAAAAGAAGACCCTTCAGGCATTAAATGCTTTTTATGTCACTTCTCCTATTACTGGAGCTAGTGTTCCGCTCCGCGAAATCGCTGAAATCAACCCCAGTTGGGTGTCTACTAATTTGAAAAGGCGAAATGGGGTGAATACGGTGACCGTTCAATCTCAGGCGGCAAGTGATGTATTCCCATCGGAGATTTTAGCCTCTGTAAAGTCAAAGCTGGACGTTATGCAGTTTCCCAAAGGGTATTCGCTGGCTATTGGTGGGGAAGATGAGAATCAAAAGGAAACCTTCAGTGAAATGACGAAAGTGATGCTTTTCAGTGTTTTTGTCATTTTTATAATCATGCTTATTCAGTTTAAGTGGCTCAATCAAGTGCTCATTGTGCTGGCTGCTATTCCATTGAGTATTTTTGGGGCTTCCCTTGGACTGTTGATTATCGGATATCCTTTCGGTTTTACTGCTTTTGTAGGGTTGGCAAGTTTGATTGGAGTTTCGGTACGGAATTCCATCATCTTGGTTGATTATGCGAATGAATTAGTGAAAAAAGAAAATTTAGATATCAAATCAGCTGCCATGCACGCAGGTAAGAGAAGAATTCGCCCTATTTTTTTAACTACCATGGCTGCAGCCATCGGGGTCACCCCGATGATTATTTCTGGATCCCCTCTTTGGGCTCCCTTGGCTACGGTATTGGCAGTGGGCCTTATTTTTTCCATGGTGATGTGTCTACTGGTTATACCGGTACTATACTGGAAATTTGGTGAAATAAGAATTAAGCCGGCTACGGTGGCGCCATTGTTTTTACCCTTCTTTTGTATGCTTTCTGTCAGTTCTAAAGCACAGTCTTTGTCATTATCATCGGCTGTCGAAATTGCTACGGAGCAGAACCCATCGCTTCAATTACTGGAATTAGAGATTGAGAAGAAAGCTCTGGAAATCGAGAAGGTTAAAACCGAGTATCTACCCAAGGTTATGCTGGATGGTGGCTACTTTTGGTACCATAATTCTGAACAAACTACTGATGTAGAAATCTCTATCACAGACCTACCCTTGATCGGAGGAGTGCCTCCTATCGGTCTGGGTACCGAGTTTCTTATCCCTCAGCAGAGTCGGTTTATAGGTGTGGCCAATCTCGGAATATATCAACCCATTACTCAGTTTTTTAAGATTGGGTCAGGAGTGCAAATCAAGGATAAAGAACTTTTACTCCTTCAAAATCAAAGAAATGAAGCAGTTAATGAGGTGAAAAAAGGGATTGCTAAGCTCTATGCTGGTATTGCTATTGAGGAAATGAAACTTTCAAGCTTGGATTCTCAAACTGTTTTGGTTCAGGAGCAACTTCGTCAGGCAGAGAGTGGTATTTTGGAAGGGCAGCTATTGGAATTATACTCGGTAGGTTTGAAAGCCGATCTTATGGAACATCAAACCAAAAAGGAAACGGCAAGAATAGAAAGTCTCAAATATCGGATGGAGTTAAATAAGGTTTTAGGTTTTCCTGCCGATTCGATTTGGTCTCCGGAGAACTTTGATGTTGACCACGCAATTATCTTGACCTTGCTCGAAAAATCAATGGCGGATAGCGCTAGCTATCAGAGCCCTAAATTGAAAAAAGCGATTCTAGACTCTGAGATGGCTGAGGCAGGAGTTAATTTTTATAAGAATGAGTTGATCCCTGATGTCACATTTATTGCGGAGGGCTTTTACTTAGATAACATTCCTATTATTCCGAGAAATAATATTTTCCTAGGAGCCTCTTTGAGCTGGCCAATTTTGCAATGGGGTAAAAAAAGGAAAGATGTAAGTATTTCTACTCTTCAACTCCAACAGGCAGAACTTAAGCGTGATCAGGTTAAAAAGGAAGTGGGAATCGAACTGACGACAAAAGTTCTCGAGCTAAAAAATGCTCTAGCCATTCTTGAGACCGCTCAGCAAGGGTATGCTTTCCGAACGGAAGAGCTCAGGATCAAAAAAGATGCATTTAAAAATGGACTTATAGCCTATAAGGATTTTGCAGATGTCCAAAAGAAGCATTTGGATACCTTGATTTTACTCACCGAAGCTAAGGCCAATATTCTGGTCCAACAGTTTGAGTTAGAGGCCATTTTGGGAATTTACCAAGAAGGACTGTCTCAGCGTGAAATTTAGACGCTTTAAGATCAAAAGGTTTTATGCTGTAAATACAGTGCCAAAGCCTTATAATTATTTGGTTTCGTAGGGCACATGGTAAAAGCGAAAAATCAGGGAATGAATTTATGAATCAATAATTTATAACCTCAGTTGAAATCCTAACCACCTTGTTCCCGTAAACTCCCGCATTAGGGGAAGACCAATCGTCCGCCATTAAGAAAAGGATATTTGGGCCTTGGGAAAAACTGCTGAAGTTTATAATGAAGAGACAGAGAGTAAAAAAAGTAGCAAAACTGCTTTTCATGACGATGCTGGTAGTGGGGACATACTTTACGAAAAAAAATAGCCGATAAGCAACGATTTGTCCAATTATTCCCTAGAGTAGGTCTTATCGGACCTCAAATACCGCTGACTCCCATGGGCCGAAATCCAAGTCGATTTCTGCACCACTTTCCGTCACCCGGAGAGTAGTCTTCTTTTTACCAAACATCAATTCTCTGATTTCCCGGTCCCCAGTTTCTAGCTGCCAGGCGTCAAGCAATTCGGGAGAGAGTTTAAGGGTTGTTTTAATAGAATCGCTATCATGGAAATTTGTGACTACAACTATTCGCTGATCTTCATCCCATCTTGCATAGGAAAATGCCTTATCCGAATAGTCTGGGTTTAAGCTGCGATTGAAGGCATGTAGATCCATGTATTCACCCATAAGTGCTGGGCTATTTCTTGTGAAATTTAGTATTTCGGAGTAATAGTTTCTCAGAGCTTTCTCATTATCAGAAAGCTGACCGCCATCGAAATTCCCTCCGTTCACCCATTTCTGGAATTGAGGAACTCCAATATAATCGAAGATCGAAGTCCGACTTGGGTCTCCAAAACCTGCATCTTCGGCACCTGGCTCACCTACTTCCTGACCAAAGTAAATCATGGTCGGAGAGGTCGTAGAAGTTGCGGAGACTACCATTGCTGGTAACGCCTTCCATGGATTTCCTGCAAACTCAGGGCTAGCAATTCTTTGTTCATCGTGGTTTTCCAGGAAGTGAAGCATATGATGCTCAATGTCCTTTAACCCATCCAAAATTGGAGGAAGGTTATCCGTAGACCCGTACCCGTACATGATATGCTTCAGTGTATCATAGAGCTCCACCTTATCATAGAGGTAATCCATTTTACCCTTATGGATGTAGTCTCTGTAAAGACTCGGGTTGTAAACCTCGGCAAGTAAGAATGCTTCTGGATTTGTCTCTTTGATTTGTGAGTTTAGGAAGGACCAGAATTCGACAGGCACCATTTCGGCCATATCGAACCGGAATCCATCCACTCCTTTCCCTAGCCAGAATTGGGTGATATCTCTAAATTTCTTCCATGAACTAGGTACATCCTGATTTTTCCAGAAGTCGGCATGTGCTTGCCAGTCCAAACTATCTGCTCCAACAGGTAACTCTGGAAAGTCTTTCGTGCCGTCAGGTTTTACACCATAATTCACTTTAACGGTCTCGTACCAGTCATAGAAATCTGGCCGCGCTTTTCTGGAGCCATTGCCTGTCCATTTGGCTGGATTCTCCTCGAATTCACCATCAGATAAGGGGTGTTCTTCACCGCCTAAGGGCTGATAATTATTTCTTGGTTCGGGAACTTCAAAGGATTCACCCGGGATGTAATAGAAATTGTTATCTCGGTCGTATTCTACCGAAGTATTATCATCAGCTCCAAAATCCGTCACGCCATCAGGATTATTCTTTCCTTCATAAAATCTGGAAACGTGGTTAGGAACGATATCAATAATGACTTTCATTCCGTTGTTGTGAGTCCTTCGAATTAGAGCTTCGAACTCCTCCATTCTATTAGTTACATCTTCAGCCAGATCAGGATTTACTTGATAGTAATCCCTCACCGCATAAGGCGAACCTGCTCGTCCTTTAATTACGTCAGGGTCATCCGAGCTAACTCCGATTTCCGGATAATCCCCGATGACTCCATGATGAGGAACCCCGGTATACCAAATGTGAGAAACTCCAAGCTCACGTATTTCGGTTAATGCTTTATCCGTAAAATCATTGAATTTACCGACCCCATTTTCCTCTTTGGTACCCCATGGTTTATTGGTAGTGTTTGTATTTCCAAAAAGACGCGTGAAGACCTGGTAAACGACTACTTTCTTTGGTTTCATTGGCTGAGGTTCGTTTTGTTCTTTTGGCTGACAAGCAAGGCTAATCAGAATAATCGATAGGATAGAGCTAAACTTTTTCATTGGATAATTCAGGAAAATAAAACGGTGATTCTCAAGTATCGATCCGAGTAATTTTTCAGAGGTGAAAATTAGAATAAAAAGGGCTTAAAACTCAAACCAATCCTCTTTTTGAGCAAATCAAAAATCCATTTTCGATCCTTTTGAGAAGGACTATTTATTGATTATTAATCTTTATTTATTGTTTATCAATAAAAATAAAATGATATTTGATAAATATTAAAACTGAAATCATGACTATTCATTCTAAAACGCCACTTATTCTTAAGGTCATGCGAGTCATCGCGTGGATCGCATTTATTGGCTTTCTCATTCAAGGTTTTGCCATTTTAGGCATGACCATTTATTCGTCAATAAAGGAGATAGGAACTGATGATTTTTATGACCACATGGATTTGTCTGTGCTATTTGAATACAGCCAGTTCCAGTTCCTAATCTTTTGCCTATTCCTTGTTATCGGATCCTTACTGAAATCAGGAGTTTGGCTTTTGGTAATTCAGAGTTTGAGCAATTTCAATCTCAATAGGCCATTCTCAATGCATGTCATTAAAAAGTTAGAAAAGATGAGTTTGTTGCTCTTGGTGGTATGGGTTGTGAGTATGCTCGCGAATGCCCATCAGGATTTCTTACTCTATAAGACAGGGGCTTTTTTCGGTTCTAAAGCCAGTGGAGAATTCCTCTTTATGGCCGGGTTAGTTTTTGTGATTTCGCAGATATTCAAGCTGGGAGTTGAAATGCAATCTGAAAATGAATTAACCGTATAAGCCATGCCCATAATAGTTAACCTTGATGTGATGATGGCCAAGCGGAAGATTTCGCTAAATGAATTATCTGCTCGAGTAGGCGTGACCCTTGCCAACCTTTCCATTCTAAAAAACGGAAAAGCAAAGGCCGTTAGATTCAGTACGCTGGAATCTATTTGTGAAGCGCTTGACTGCCAGCCAGGGGATATCCTGGAGTGGAAGGAAGCTGATTAGCTTTAGGTGGTTTGCAACTGCCGACTCATTTCCTCGAAAAGCTCAGCCATAATTTTGACTGTGAGCTTGGATGCTTCTTCGGGGACTAATGAAGTATCTGAAATACCTGACACTACCCTTGAAAGATTATGATCCACTTTTCCTTTTTGGTTCCAGGTGCTGGATTTTGCAACGGTGAGATAGGCAGAGAAATTATGATGTCCTGAGCCTGGCCTTTCACCGATGATGTGAATTATTCCATGTGCCTCGGGAGAGTTGCTTTCCTTTCCAAATAGATACTCCCCGCATGCATATCCAGCTCTCACTCTCCCATGTTGAATGAATAAATTTTGTTCGCCGAGATTCAGTCCAGCTGCCTGCAATTCCTGACTAAGAAAAGCGAGAAAAGGAGAAAGGTGTCCTTCATCCATTAAGGCTCGGGAATTGAGTCCATCAGAAATCACCAATTGGATCTTGGGAGTTTTTATGCCCCAATTGGACCGAATTTCTTTTAAAGATTGTATGGATTTTTCACTCAACGATTCACCTGATTCAGGATGGTAGACATAATCCTTTCTATCCTTAGATTGAGTGACCAGCCCAACGCTAGATGGAATAGTTTGTACAAAAGAGCTGTTAACCTCCGTCCATAAGCTTTCTTTAGCATCCTCGTAAAGTCGATTCACTTCTGCTTCCAGCTCAGGTTTCAAGTCCCAAATATTCTCTCCATAACCTTGAGCAATTGGAACTCCCCGACCTTCAATTCTTTGAATAATCTCCTTGCCTTCACTATACAGCTCTTGCAGAGAACGAGAGTCACTTTTTGCCTCACGGTATTTCGCATACACCCAGATAGGATCGCCAAAATGCTCGGTTGGTCGACCTTCCGAATCGATTACTTCTAATTCTTTGAAGAAATCCCACATTTCGTCATTGACCTTGTAATTGAACTTCTCTCTCACCTCAACATGATTGTTGAATGCTGTAGTCAGATAGCTCAGCATTGGGTCATTTTTGGTAGGCAAGGCCATAAGATAGGCCGGATTCGCAGGCATAACTTGATGTATACACCAGTCCAGATCCTCCAAAGTCACATCCATGTGTAATGTGGAACAGATATCCAGACCTATGGTCAAGCCATGAAGCTTACCCATGACCGTATCTTCCAGACAGCACCGAACCAGTTGCTCTTTGTTTTTGAAAACTTCAGGGCCAATGAATCCAGCCACATCATTTACATGGACCCAAGAGTCATTTGAGCCAATCTCTTCATTGATTTTGTATTTGAGGGCTCGAAGAAAACCATACTTCCTGGACTCGTGAATAACCATGTCGAATCCGTTAGCATGGCCATTTGTGAGGTCAGCCCCTTGACCAGTTTCTGCATAGAACCCAAATTGACCATTCCTTGTGGAGGCATGTTTCATCATCTTATCAATGGTGAGATCAAAGGTCTGATTAGCACCTACGGTTCCGGCTATACTTTGAAACCAAACACCTGTTTTTCCTGGATGCAATTGCTCCACTTCGGCCTGTACATCAACATGAGAAAGGACACAATTTGGGATGGTCTCTTCAAGATGGAAAGTTGAAATTATATCATAAAGCGTGTTCTCAATGGCAGCGACAGACTCCACCTCGCTTGAGACCGGGTTCGTGCCAAGGACCACATCTCCAACAGCATAAGACCAGGCATCAAAGACCTGCCAGGAAATATCTTCAGGGTTGTCTGTTGGAGAATTAGGTTGAACTCTTGCTCCCATATAGCCCTTACTTCCAATTTTGCTTCCGGGAAGGGGATTGAAGACCTTTTGACTTACCCGGATAAGTTCTTCATTATTCATCAATTTAACGGAGCAGGCAATCACATCACTGCTTAGCGAAGGCATAATCGTTTTAATTTCTGACTCCGAATTATTGAGTAGGAATTCTTTTAAGTCATTGAAGGTCCAATTCGAAAGCTCCTGGTGTTGAGGAGTGGTTTTTTGGATTAACTGAAGGATATCATCATCATAAATAACATGCTTTTCCAAATCACCGATTCGCGTATTTGCCAAGAGAATTCTAGCATTGGCTCTTGATTGATCTGAGCTGGCTGCCACATGTATGGTATCATCACCTTCCTTAAACTCGTTGGCTGTTCCAAGAATTTTCCTGTATTTATCCTGCTCAAATTCACCATGAATGCGATTGATATAGGCAAAAATGTCCTCCTGCTTTTTTGGAGTTCCGACAGAAATACTGCCTAATTCTCTCCCTTCCTCCTTACTGAAAAAATTACAGCCATTTAATAGAAGGAGGGATCCACCTATCAACCCACTTGCTTGAAGAAATTCTTTTCTGTTCATCTGAGTTTGCCGCTTTTTCTACTCAATCTTCTCCTCTAATTCCTTTTTCTTATCCAATAAGAAGCTTTGTTCCGGTTCCTCTTCTAAAGCTTCGTTAACAGCATCGAGGGCCTTGGTAAATTCTTCCAACCCTTCATAACTCAGAATAAGGTAGTACCTAAAAGTTTGCCTTTCATTTAAGTTGTCTGATTGACTTAGGAAATACTCACTAAGTGCAAGTCCAGTGGTAAAGTCTTCTTCCCTGATTAGATTCTGCATGAAGGAATTAAGCAAGTCCAACTCCATGTGAAAATCCAGGACCGATTCCGTACTTATTATTTCTTCATAGGAAGCGATTACCAGATCGACTCCACCTTGGTCATATAGTGTACTCAAAGTGTCTGAAAGTGGGATTTTAGGTTCTGATGCTGCTACAATCTCGTATCGGTCATATACTAAGGTGGCATTTGGTGGGATAACATCTCCAGCTCCATCATCCCCATAGGCAAGGGAGTCAGGCAAAATGGCCAGGACGTTGTCTCCCTCTCTCATCAAATAGGCCATTTCTTCGAATCCAGATATTACAGGGTCATAGCCAAGGATAAAAGAGAATAATGAGTCAGGGGCCTCATAAGAATTCCATACCACAGAGTCCTCAACCATTAGACTCAGTTTTGTGTCAAGCTTAGAGCCTTTCTCAGCTTTTTTACCATTTCCTCTTTTCAAAAAAACATATCGAAGCCCGCTTTCTGTTTGTATAGTATCACCTAAGGTAATTTCACTACTGCTAACAGTGGGTGATGAACAGGCCATTATGCAAATGGCTAATAATATGCTCAAAAGAGCAGGAATTTTAAGAATTGTCTTCATAGTATCAGGCTGGGTAAGAACCGATATGGAATATAAGAAAATCCCAAAAAGCCTGATTGTCAGGTAGGTAAAAAAGCGGAAATTTATCTCTTAACTCATACCGTCAACTCGATCCAATTCCCTTCTGGATCTTCAATAACACTTTCGTAGTAACCATCCCCGGTGGTTCTTGGAGCACCCACTACCTTGACTCCCATTTCAGTAGCTTTGGCCGTAAGATGATCCACTTGGTTTTTGCTGCCTAAAGAAATAGCAAAATGAGCCAAACCCATTTGTTCTCCTCTAGAGCGAGAGCTCTTTTGAATATTGGGCTTTTGCATTAATTCTATTCTCGCACCTTCGTCACTTGAAAGAAAATAGGATGAGAATTTCTTTACCGGGTTGTGATACTTTTCATTTGACTCCAAACCAAAGAACTCAACATAAAAAGACCTCATTTTCTCGAGGTCTTCGACCCAAATGGCTAAGTGCTCAATTCTCATGATTAGATAGAGGGAATGAGTATTTACTCGTATGGA
>CAZLUY010000352.1:0-2672 GCA_964562785.1 uncultured Limnohabitans sp.
CATTTTGAAGTGATTGATCATGGCTCCATAATCCTGATTGGCCATCACCGCTTCATCTCCTTTTTTCCAAGGAAAACCCCCAATAATCATATCAAGCGATTCCGTGGCATTTCTGGTGATGCACAATTCTTCTGGACTACAACCGGCAATTTCTGCAAGACGTGCCGCAATCCTATTTTTATTGTCCCATTGGACTGTCCTCATGTAATAGGAAGCCTGATAATTTACATGCTTAATATGCTCTACCAACCTGTCCAGGGTAGGCTGAGGAATCATGCAGTAGAATCCATTTTCCAGATTTATATAATCAGGCTTAAGCAGATAATCTGCTCGGATCTTAGCCCAAAAATCTTCGTTTTCAGAGATTGGGCTTCCATCACTATATTTTTCTATGAGGTCTGAAACTTCATTTAGCAAAGGGAAGCTTCCTAGTGCTCCCAGAGCTGCCTGTTTCAAAAATGATCTCTTATCCATAGTCTGAGGTTTGTTTTAAAATAAAAACTTCCTTTTTGTCATCAAACTGCTTTAATGCGGTGATCAAACAATTCTGTTTAATTGGTGTTTTGGCTTTTGTGGCAGGAGAAGTTCCCTACATAAAAACCCAGAGCTCCATCGAAGAGCAAATCACTATTCTACTCGCAGATCAGAATAAGAAAGCATTGAGTCTCATCTTTGAGAACTATGGTTCCTTATTGCTTAATGTGATTATGCGGGTGATCAAGGATAAAATGATGGCTGAGGAAGTTTTGCAACAGGTTTTGATAAAAGTATGGAACAATGCTCAGTCTTTTAATAGTGACAAGGGGTCGCTATTCACCTGGTTGGTGAGTATCAGTAGGAATGCTGCTATCGATAAGACCAGAACCAAAGATTTTCGACTATCTCAGGAATCTGAAAGGAGTGTTGAACTCGTAAATATTAGTGAGAAGAAAAGTTCTGAAGATCAGTTCCAGAAAATGTACATATTACAGATGATGAGTCATCTTTCAGAAGGTCATCGGAAGTTGATCAATATGTCCTATTTCGAAGGTTATTCCCATAAGGAAATTGCGGAGAGGTTGAATATGCCATTGGGCACGGTGAAGACAAGAATAAGGTTAGCGATAAATCAATTAAGAACATTCGTTTAAGTGGATATTAGAGAATACATACAGTCAGGAGTGTTGGAGGCGTATTGGGCAGGAGAGCTCAATATCGAGGAGATGAAAGAGGTGGATAGATTGGCTTCTCTTTACCCTGAAATAAAGGAAGAGCTGGATCAGGTACGTGATGCTGTAAATTCCTATGGGTCAAATCTTGACCTTGCAGTTAATGATTCAGTCCTGGCCGCGGCTCTAAGTCAGATTACTGAAGATGAGCAACCTGCTTTTCTAAAGGCGGTTTTTGAAGATGATATTGTCCCAAAAGGAGAGAAGTCCATAAAGAAGGCTTCGACTTTTCCTGTTTGGGCTGTTGCAGCTTCAGTACTCCTTGTAATTAGTGCTGGATTTAATTTCTTCTTCCTGACAGAATTTAGAGAGGCTAGAGACCTTTTGTCTGTTGTGCAATCAGACCTTGCCATGCTAAGACAAGAGCAAAGTTCATTGGCTTCGCTTGCTGAGAACCAGAAGCAAGAGCTTCAATATGCAGACTTAAGGATTGCACACTTTTTAAATAAGGATAACATCCATGTTCGAATGGATGGAATGGATATTTCACCAGAGTCCTTTGCCAATGTCTTCTGGAATGTGAAGACTAATTCGGTTTTCATAAGCGTGGATAATCTTCCGGAACCTCCTCACGGTCATCAGTATCAGCTATGGGCGATAAAAGCTGGACAAGCCCCGATCGATGCTGGAATTTTCGACCATAATCAATTGGTACAAGAATTAAAGGTAATCAGCGGCAATGTGCAGGCCTTCGCAGTAACGCTAGAGAAGGAGGGAGGTAGCCCAATTGCAACAGTTGATCAGACCTATGTAAAAGGACTTTTGAAAAAAAGTTAGTCTTCAAAAATCCAATCAGGATTTAGGGGTCGTATCTAGGATGTATTTAATCTAAAACAACATTAAAACTATCCTAGAATGAAAACTCAAAAATTATTCAACTTCGCTTTGGCTGCTGTAGCAGCATTATTCATGGTTGTGTCAACCGCACAGGCTCAGAAGGCAGACCTCGTAGATTTGGCTGTAAGCCAGGACGATTTATCCACTTTAGTAGCTGCTGTTAAGGCAGGCGGACTTGTTGACGTACTAAAAGGAGATGGTCCTTTCACCGTATTTGCTCCGACCAATGAGGCATTCGCAGCTTTACCAGCAGGTACAGTGGAAAGTCTTTTAAAGCCTGAGAATAAGGATCAATTGGTAGCTATCCTAACCTACCACGTCGTGGCAGGCAAAGTAATGTCAGGAGATCTGTCCAATGGACAAAAGGCAGCTACAGTACAAGGCGACAAAGTAGATGTATCTATTAAAGGAGGAAAGGTGAAAATCAGCGGTGCGAACGTAATTGCTGCTGATGTACTTGCCAAGAATGGTGTGGTTCATGTAATCGACAAAGTGATCCTTCCACCAAGCATGAGATAAAAGAATCTTAAGGTTGATTGATGAGGCCCCTGATGAAAATCAGGGGTTTTTTCATGTCTTTTTTTTATTTCAAATCGCAGGTAGTAAGATTGTACCGTGAAGATTATA
>CAZLUY010000353.1:0-7482 GCA_964562785.1 uncultured Limnohabitans sp.
GCAGTAGAATTTAGAAAGGTGAGAAAGTCATATTCTCCTATCGCGATACTTTGAGGACTAGTCCTAAAATAATCTATCGACTCACTTTTAGTAGGGAGCTCATCTGATTCAATTTGCTTTCCCTTGTAAAAAAGGAAATAGTTAGAGTCATTTTCATGAGGTAATTCCAGCGAAAAACTATAATCCTGGCCATGATGAGATAGTACCAGCTCCTCCTTGAAAATGTAACTATTCACATCGAGGCCAAGCCCTACAAGGTTTCGTTGCTCAAGATCATCTCCAATCTCCTTCTCGAATAACTCATTCCCATAAAAAATGGTATACGGGTAGGTGTCATCCGCTAAAAAAACCATTTCGGATGATTCGTAGATTATCTTTTTAAATGTACTATTTACTCCTTTGTCCGGCATATGCACTGCTTCCGATAAACTCTGGGCGATCTTATATCGGATTTAGATGCTCAAACATACAGTATTTTGTATTTGGTAACAAATATTTTGTTTTATAAATACAAAAAAATGAATTCTGTTTGATTTCACAATGAAGATAATTATGCTATTGAGCTAGGTTTGAGCACTTTGAGAATAGGTACTTCTCTCCAAATTGCACTTTGAATCTTTTCACCCTGGTATTCTACACGGATAAATACTCATTGAGAGATAAAATTTTTTGAGTTATGAAGATCCCTATAGAATCAGATTAGCTGCAAAGAGTAGAAAGATAAAACCGATCAGAAATACCCAAATGGTGTACTTAAACACTTCTTTTGGACTTACTCCTGTAATGGCCAAAAGTGGTAGGGCCCAGAACGGTTGAAGTAGATTAGATATTTGATCTCCGTAAGAAAAGGCCAATACAATCTTGCTCGGGTCAAGTCCAAAAGTTTTTGCCGCTTCCATCATTACAGGTCCTTGAACTGCCCATTGACCACCTCCGGAAGGAACAAAGAAATTGATCAATGCAGCAGACACCAAGGTAAAAGAGGAGAGAGTTTCTAACGAACTACTCTCAACAACCCAAAGTGAAACCTCATTCAGAAGTCCTGAATCCGTCAACAAGCCTAAAATCCCTGCGTAGAAGGGAAACTGAATAAAAATATCAACTGAACTCTTTAGTCCTTCTGTCACAGATTCACTAAAGCTTCTCATATCTCGATAAGCAATTAAGACAATTGAAAACAGCAGGAAGTTGACCAGGTTCAAGTCAAAAAATGTCATGATTTCCCCATCTCCAAATACAAATGCAAATACCAGAGAAATAATCATGAGCCATCCTAAACCTCTGGCAATCGGAAAATCTTCACCTGCTGGAATGGGTCTTAAAGGGTGAGCATACTTAGCCTCTGTGGTATTCTTATTCAGTATGGCTAGAATGGAAAGTGTTAAAACGAATATAAAACATAATCCTAAGGTGATTAGTACATTTTCCTTAGAGAGAATAGTCTGATCGATACCAATCACTCCAACACTATCTTCCAAGAAATGTCCTTGCTCGGCTACTTTTAGCGGAGCTGATCCAGAAAAACCACCATGCCAGACAGCCATTCCTGAATAGCCAGAGGCTGCCAATAATCCAGCATTTGAGTTCTTTCCTTTCTCTTTTAAGGCAACGGCAACAAATCTGGCAAGCAAAGCACCAACGATAAGACCAAAACCCCAATTCAAGAGCCCGGCAACCATGGTAACACCTGCAACAAACATGACACCTTGCAAAAGATTAGCAGGAATATCTGATAGTTTTCTAAGGGCAAAATTGACTGGTTTATAAATGGCTAAACAATAGCCAAAAACCAAAATCATCATCATTTGAAGTGTGAACCCAAGTAAGCCAAAGAATCCATTTTTCCAGAATATGAGTGATGAGGAAAAGGAATCAGTTAGAGACTGATTAAAATCATACAATCTACTTGTACTCAGAAAAATACAAATCGTAGTCAGTAAAATGACTAATGTAAAAGGACTCAACAAGGATTGGATTTGCAGCCGCTTTCTCAAAACTAATTTTATTTTTTTCAATGAAAATAAAGCACTAATATTAGTCTTAAACCAAATAAAAAGCACAAAAAAAAACTGGACTCTTTTTTGCTCAATCATCCGAGATGGATCTGATTTTTAATCCTTTTTCAATCACCCTTTTGATATCAGGTACTCTAGTAGGAGTCCTCTGCATTTACATCTCCTTTCTTTTAAAGGATCTAATTAGATGGGTGGGATTAACCATGCTTTGTGTTTCCATATGGGGATTCTTCTATGGATTAGAGCTTTCCAGTCAGACCTTAGAACAAATGTTGTTCTGGGGAAAATTGCAATATCTAGGTATTGCCTTTGCACCTGCCTGCTGGCTTTACTTCTGTCTCAAATACACGGATTACAAGATTGAAGAGAAAAAGGCACTAATCTATTCAATATTCATTCTACCTGTAATCACAGTCATTGCTGTATGGACAAATGAATACCATAGTCTCCACTATATAGGCTTTGAATTAAATCCTGATTCTCCGTTTCCGCTGATTAGTCTCGAACCTGGGGTATGGTACTACATCAATGTGACTTACTCCTATATCCTTTTCAGTATAGGGATTTTGGTTTTGATCAAAAGAGCAGAGTTTGCAGACCCTGCATTTAAGGCTCAGACACGAGTAATTATGATTGCAGGGATTTTCCCACTCTTTTTCAACCTACTCTATCAAACAAGGCTCATTGTGCCTTATAACGGAATTGATCTTACCACATATGCCTTTTTATTCACCTATATAGTTCTCGGCGTTGCAATACTGAAATACAACCTATTTAGCATCAAGCCGATAGCAAGGGATAAGGTGGTTGAGGCCTTAACAAATGGAGTGCTTGTTTTGGATGACAGTAACCGGGTGGTTGATTTCAATCCTGCAATGAATCAATTCAACCCAAAAGAAAAGAGTCTTCAAAGCTCATTTGATACCCATAGGATATTTGAGAGACACCCTGAAATAATTGAGCTAGTTGAATCAAAAAGTACCCAAAAAATCAGGACTGATCTGGAAGTAAATGGTACAAAAAAAACTGTACAGATTCAGTCCATTCCTCTGACAAATAAAAATCTATCCATCTCTGGTAAGGTCTTGATATTTGACGATATAACGCATGAGGTTGAGATCACTGAACAACTCAAAAGCCAAACGGAAGATCTTCAACAATTAAATGATCTCAAGGACAAATTTTTCAGTATTATCTCCCATGATCTGAAAGGTCCGGTGTTTGGGGTGGCAGAGCTTATCCATCTCACCCAGACGGGCGTGGTTTCTAAGGAAGAATTCGTTGAAATGCTCCCTGAGATATCTAAGAACATGACCAATGTTTCGGTCCTATTAGAGAATCTTTTAGCATGGTCAAGCAGTCAGCTGAGGGGTGAGCAGAGATTCCCTGAAGATTTTGATATAAGTAAATCACTGCAAAACCAGGGTGAATTATTGGCAAGGATAGCTAGTGAAAAAGAAATATCCATAGTACATGAATCTGATAGTGAGGTATGGGTTTTTGCAGACAAGAATATGATCGACCTAGTCTTGAGAAACCTTATTAATAACGGGATCAAGTTCTCTAAGCCAAAGGGCGAAATCAAGATATCTTGTAAACTTGCTCAGGACAAAGTTGAAATCTGTGTGCAAGACTTTGGAACAGGCATTTCACCAGAAAATCTTGAAAAACTGCGTCACGGAATAAGTTTTACTACCAAAGGTGAGAGCAATGAATCTGGAACTGGACTTGGTTTAGTTTTGGTGCGAGAATATTTAAAAAAGAACCATGGATCGCTAAGTATTCAATCTGAACAAGGAAAAGGATCCAAATTCTGCATTGAATTTCCAGCTTCACAAAGAAACCGCTCCAGAGAAATTCCTACAGCTGAGTTAGGAAACTCATAGTATCCACCCCGTCTGCATAATCGTCAATAGCAGGTTTCTGAGCTTCTCCGAAATCAACAAATTCATCCGATTTCCCAACAACACACTGAATTTTTTCAGCATTAACCAGAAGCTTTTCCTTCAAGTCTGCTTCATTTTCATATTCCTCATAGAAAACAACAGAGATAGGCGAAACAAGACCGTCATCTTCCTTCACCAATAAGAAACCATTGTCCAAGTGCGTCACACCATTGACTAAGTATAGCGACTTATTGTATTCGTAATTATTGAAGTATTTGTGATGATCAGAGATATGTTTGAAAGATTCTAGTTCATCCAATAAAGTCTGGATCTGAGCTGAATCTGAAACGTATAGTTTGGATACATTTCTACAGCCCAATCCAAAGTAGCTGAAAATATCGTAGCCCAAACTCTTCATTTCAGCAGAGGATTCCTTCCCTGTAAGGACTGCTACTGAAGTTCTGTTTTTACGGATGATGTGGGGATATTTCCCGAAGTAATAATCAAAATATCTGGAAGAGTTATCACTTCCCGTAGCAATATAGGCGTCTTTACCTTTAAGTAAAGGCTCCACAGAAACTTGCTGAGAAAAACCTTCTTCTCCCCTGATCAAAACCGAAAGTATCCATTCCATTAAAACCGAATCAGACTGACTCAGCTTGATTGCCGCCTTCTTACCACTCATTAAGACGCACATCAAATCATGAAAACCAACAGCTGGAATATTCCCAGCCAGCATCAAACCAATCTCCTTATCTGAATCTTGATCAGAAAGCTGATAAGTCCTAAGCCAGTTTTCCATCGCAATTGGCTCCAACATTTCCACAATACCTTCCAATGCCTGTCTGCTTGACTCAGGAGTAAACCAGTTATTCGCATTTTGAGCTCGACGGAAAAGACCAGATTCATCTGAGGCTAATTCTTCAATGATCCTTGAGCGTAATTCCTGAAATTTATCGAACCTCTCTTTGACTTTCATTTTTTGAAATTGATGGACAAAGTTACCCAAATGCTTCAAGGATTTTAAGAATTGATTTAAATTAGTTCGTATAACAACCTTTTTATTGTGTTACAGTTTTAAGGTTAATAACTTTACGCGCTAAACTTGTAGCAAACATGGCAATAATGATTACCGACGAATGCATCAATTGCGGTGCATGCGAACCGGAGTGCCCTAATACGGCGATATATGAAGGTGGAATTGAGTGGACCTGGGGTGGTGGCACCGAGCTTAAACAAGTTACTCTTGAAGATGGAAGTAAGGTAGATGGGACAACTCCGCAGGAGCCAGTTTCAGATGAATTTTATTACATCGTCACTGCAAAGTGTACCGAGTGTAATGGTTTTCATGAGGAGCCACAGTGTGCAGCTGTATGTCCTGTAGATTGTTGCGTGGATGATCCAGATCATGTAGAATCTGAGGAAGAGCTTCTTGCAAAGAAGGCTTATCTCCACGCGGAATAATAAAACTTATTTATTCTTTTTGGCTTTTCATTACCAATTTATACCAATTGGTGTACGAAAATTTTTGTCTGAATTGAAATTTTAGGTGGAGAAATATTATATCTACTACCTAAAAGTTTTAAATTAGCCACTTATATAATTTTACCCAACAAAAATTAAGCACTGTGGAAGATCAAAGAGGTTATGATAGAGAAGAAATCTTCTCTAAGAAAGTAAAGGCGGGAAAACGGACTTACTTCTTCGATGTAAAATCAACAAGAGGAAATGATTATTACCTCACAATTACAGAAAGTAAGAGAAAACCCAATGGAGATGGATTTAGCTATGAAAAGCATAAGATCTTCTTGTACAAAGAGGATTTTCTGAAGTTTGTAGATGCCTTAAATGAATCAGTAGATCACGTGAGGACTGAACTTTTGCCTGATTATGATTTCGAACAATTCTCAAATGAAGAGAATGAATCCCAATACAATCAAGAGTTGAAGTGGGAATAAAGTCAAAGTTCACCTTTATGTTTATATAGCATATAGGAGGAAAGATTAACTAGTATATTAGAGGGGACTTCGGTCCCCTTTTTTAATAATATGCAGAGATTCTTTATTTACTCAGTTTTATTCGTTGCACTCTTCCTCTTGTTCGGATGGTACTTCGCAGATATCACTGTCTTTTTTATTCTATCCCTTATTCTTTCCGCAGTCCTGCGGCCACTTACGAACCGGTTACATGACTTTCACGTCTTAGGCCAGCATGTTCCGCGATGGGTAGCCATTATTCTTTCTTATGGTTCAATTATCGGGATTTTTGCCCTGCTCATTCTTCTCTTCCTTCCACTAATTAGTAATCAGATCAATATTCTGAGAGAGCTAGACCTCGGTGGGATTTACGAGACCATTAAAGAACCTGTTTCCAAAGTCGAAGTCTTTTTGTTCGAATATGAGATTCTTGAAAACAAACCAGGTGTCCTCTTTAGCCAAATAAGAGATGCTATAATATCGACGATTAGCGATATCAATCTGGGGTCCTTTATTAGTGGGATTATAAATACCACAACCTCCTTATTCATAGGGTTATTAGCAGTCGCATTTATCTCCTTTTTCCTTCTTCTTGAGAATGGCTTATTAAGGAGAAATCTTCTCAACCTGATTCCAAACCCGTATTTCGAGCTATCAGTTGCAACCTTCACCAAAATTGAGCGCTTGCTTTCCAACTATCTTACAGGCCTATTGCTTCAAATTCTTGCAATTTTTAGCATTGCCAGTATAGGTCTTAGTATTGTTGGTGTTGAATATGCGCTCACCATAGCCTTGTTTGCTGCGGTAGCCAATCTAATTCCATATGCCGGGCCCTTGCTTGGGTCTTTATTTGGGATAGCGGTAGGGATTTCCACAGGAGATTTCGAGACAAGTACCCAATTGAATTTTTTAATAATTAAGATTATAGCAGTCTTTGGTGTTGTTCAAATCACAGACAATATCTTCTTGCAGCCATTGATCTTTTCTAAATCAGTAAAAGCGCACCCACTTGAGATTTTTGTTGTTATCTTTGCCGGGGCAAATTTGGCGGGTGTTTCAGGGATGATTTTAGCTATCCCAGTATACACTATTTTCAGAGTTGCTTTCACCGAGTTTTATCAAGGATACAAGTCCTATCAAATCTTTAAAATAAAATAGTTAACCATGGCCTTACAGTGTGGTATCGTTGGACTTCCAAATGTTGGAAAGTCTACCCTATTCAATGCTCTTTCCAGTGCTAAAGCAGAAGCAGCTAACTTCCCTTTTTGTACAATCGAGCCCAATGTGGGAGTAGTAACTGTACCGGACAAGCGTCTTGAGACACTTGAAAATCTGGTTAGCCCTCAAAAATTACTCCCTACAGTAATTGAATTTGTGGATATCGCAGGATTGGTTAAAGGAGCTAGCAAAGGAGAAGGATTAGGGAATAAATTCCTTGCAAACATTAGAGAAGTTGATGCTATCATCCATGTAATTCGATGCTTCGAAGATGAGAACATTGTACACGTGGCAGGATCTGTTGATCCTATTTTCGACAAAGAAGTAATTGACACAGAGCTTCAATTGAAAGATCTTGAATCAATCGAGAAGAGAATCCAACGAATA
>CAZLUY010000354.1:0-6030 GCA_964562785.1 uncultured Limnohabitans sp.
GGGGATAAATAAGAACTTCCTTGCCACATCCATGTGAAAATGTAAAAGAAGCGTTCCCAATACTTGTTCATCACAAACATCTGATGAGCAGCATATCGGTGTAAGAAGAAGCTCTGGCAAAAGAGTGAGAAATACCAGTGCAGTAGAAAGAAAATAATGATTATCACTTGTTCGGGTTTAATTAATTGGTGCCACAAATATAACCGACGTGCAGTAAGAAACCTTATGATTTTGATCAGTTATCTCATAGAAACCATACCGATCTGCATTTGTTTCTCAAGTCTTTTATTCCTTTTTTAAGGTATGAGTTCAAGAAGCAAAGCAGGAGATTTTTTAATCAAGATTCTGATCGGTGGAGTTTGTGTAATCATCGCAGAGTACTTTTTACCCGGAATCCATTTGGATGATTTTACCACAGGATTCATCCTGGCAGCAGTAATAATATTGGTCAATTTAACGCTGAGGCCAGTGCTTATTATTCTGACCCTACCGGTGACGGTTTTTACATTCGGTCTTTTCCTTCTCGTCATTAATGCTCTGGTGATACTTATCTGTGATTGGTTAGTACCTGGTTTTAGCGTTGATGGTTTCTGGTGGGCTTTCTTGTTCGCTTTGGTATTGAGTATTCTCAATGCACTCTTTGGAAATTCTTTGGGTAGCACAAACAGTAATTGATAAAATCTGTTTAGGTTTTAGATAAAGAATATTTATAGATAATTATCAAAAGTATATTTGTTGGATTTGAAGAAAAAGTTTACTTTTTCTGATGGAATAGAGACGAAAGTACTTTTAAATAAACCTATGCCCATGATTTTTCACAATCCCGGATTTGACCCTGAGAAAATTGCAGAGTTGCGAGAGGAGTTAAAAAGTTTGAGAACCAATTACAAAGTCATTCTGGACAACGAAAACTCAGATGAGTTTGTAAATTTTTTCTTCATCGGTATGTATGAAGGAAAAGAGGTTATTTATGATGCAGCTCTCTATACACTACGTCTACACCACTCTTCCGAGGTATATGAACTCGCTGAGCATGAAGCAGCCAAAAAGTTTCCAGATTTCAATGGGATATCATATGATGAGGATGAGAACGGAAATATGATTCCTCTAGATAGCGACCAGGAAGAAATTGGTTGGTTCATTACTGAGATCATCATGGATATCGAAGAAGATGAACGAGTAAAGGTTCAAGAGTTCGTGGATATGGATACGCATCATGACTTTGGAATCGGTTTGGACGCTGCTATCAACGTAGAAACAATTACTGATAAAGAGATTAACAAATTCATCAAGGATTTCAACGATGACACACTTGAATTAGACTCCACAGCTTATTCCTTCCAAGCGGATGAAGAAGATATGGAAGCTTAATTCATTCCAAAACATTAACTGAAGCGCTGGGTTTTACCTTAGCGTTTTTTTTATGCTCAAAATTGCCCATTCCGAACTTTACTCTCACCCTTTGCCCCAGGGCCACAGGTTTCCAATGGAAAAGTATGCTCTTCTTCCGGAGCAGCTTCTCTATGAAGGAACAGTTGCTAAAGAGAATTTCTTTAGACCGGATCAGCTGGATGAAAAATGGATTCTGGAAGTCCATTCTGAACATTATTTAAAGAAGCTGAAGGAATTAAGCTTATCTAGGAAAGAAGAGAGGCGAACGGGTTTCCCTTTGTCCGAAGAACTTGTCCGAAGAGAAATCAATATTCTGGATGGATCAGTAAAAGCATGTGAGTTTGCTTTGGAGTATGGGATAGCGATGAATATAGCCGGAGGGACCCATCACGCTTATGCTGATAGAGGTGAGGGATTCTGTTTATTGAATGACATCGTGGTGTCTGCGAACTACTTATTGAAAAATAACAAGGTTAAGAGAGTGCTTGTGGTAGATTTAGATGTTCATCAGGGGAATGGTACCGCATTACTTTGTGAGAATCGAGATGATATTTTCACATTCAGCATGCATGGTAAGGCCAATTACCCAATGCATAAGGAAATTTCTAATCTAGATATTGAGTTGGATTCAGGTACACAAGATGAAGTCTATCTTGACCTTTTAGAAAGTCATCTTGATCATATTTTCAAGAGCTTTGATCCGGACTTTATAATTTATCAGTGTGGTGTTGATATTCTCAAAACTGATAAGCTAGGAAAGCTCTCGGTTTCTTTGGAGGGAATCAGAAAAAGAGATGAATTTGTTCTTTCTAAAGCCTATGAAATGAACGTTCCAACCATGTGTTGTATGGGAGGCGGTTACTCACCTCAAATACGGGATATTATTGAGGCACATGCTCAGGTTTACAGGCTGGCACAGGATATCTTTTTCTAGTTTAACTCAAATTAATTTTACTCACTTCTTAGGTGTGCTTCTTAAATCGATTCTTTACTTATATTTGCGCCCTTATCATTAACGTTTAGCACAGTGAAAAATATGTATAGAGCTCTAGGAGCCCTTGTTTTATCAGCCGTTTTATTTTCATGCAATCAGAATCCACCTGCAGCTAGCACAGAATCTACAGGGACATCGAGTGTTTCTATTGGGGATTTAAAAGTGGCTTACGTCAGAACTGACAGTGTCATCAATCGATATGAGTACTTCAAAGAAAAATCTGAAGAGATAACAGAGAAAGGAAAGAAATTGGAGGGAGAGCTTCAGTCAAGAGCACGTGGTTTTGAACAGGAAGTAGCCAACTTTCAGCAGTCCGCTAATACCATGACAATGGGACAGGCAAGAGCCAAGGAAGAAGAGCTAGTGAAAAAGGAGCAAAACCTTATGACCTACAGAAATAACATTATGCAGGAATTGCAAACTGATGAGGCTAATCTTTACAATGATGTATATGAGAAAATCCAAATGTTTATGGATGGCTATGCGGAGGAGAATGGATATAGCATGATTTTGAGTTATACTCGTGGAGGAGCTTTGTGGTATGCAAATGATGCCATTGACGTAACTGAGTCAGTTGTAGAAGGTCTTAACAAATCATATAATTCAGCTGCGTCAGATTCAGTGAAATAATTGTAAATCGAACTCAATTAAACCCAGCTTTGCTGGGTTTTTTTATGTTGAATTTTGGGTAGATTTAAGAAAAAACGATGGAGATCAGTACTTTTTTAAAGAAGCATTTCAAGCATTTTAACTCAGCAGCATTAATTGATGCAGCCGAAGGTTATAAAGCCCATTTAGAAGGTGGTGGTAAAATGATGGTCACTTTGGCTGGTGCGATGTCTACGGCGGAATTAGGAATTTCCCTAGCTGAGATGATTAGGCAAGACAAAGTTCAAATCATTACTTGTACAGGTGCCAATCTTGAGGAAGACGTTTTTAACCTTGTAGCTCATGACTATTATGAGCGAATTCCTGAGTATCGTGATTTAAGTCCGGAGCAAGAGCAGGATCTTTTGGACCGGCATATGAATAGAGTAACTGATACTTGTATCCCTGAATTGGAAGCGATGCGTCGAATCGAAGATGTAATCCTTGAGGAATGGGTTCGAGCTGATCAGGCAGGCGAAGCTTTTTTTCCACATGAATTTTTTTATAAGATTTTGCTTTCAGGCAAGCTCGAGCAATTCTATCAGATTGATCCTAAAAACAGCTGGCTACTTGAAGCTGCAAACAAAAATGTACCAATAATAGTGCCTGGCTGGGAAGATTCTACCCTTGGCAATATGTTTGCGGCTCACTGTATCTCAGGTGATGTGAAGAGTGTGCATACGGTAAAAGGGGGGATTGAATACATGATGTATCTATCGGAATGGTATTTGAAAAATGCCAAGCAGCAAAGTCAGGTAGGCTTTTTTCAGATAGGAGGAGGTATTGCAGGAGATTTCCCAATATGTGTTGTGCCCATGCTTCATCAAGATTTACAAATGGAAGACGTTCCATTGTGGGGGTATTTTTGTCAGATTTCTGACTCTACTACTTCTTATGGTTCATATAGTGGGGCTGTTCCAAATGAAAAAATCACCTGGGGAAAACTAGGAGTGGATACTCCAAAATATATTATTGAATCGGATGCCACCATAGTGGCTCCACTTGTATTTGCAATTGTTCTTGGACAATAAAATGACGAAGAATTTACGCTCTTCTTTTCGCTTACTCACCCTCAGTCTCTTTGCCTTTACCACTCTTGAGTTATCTGCTCAGAATATCAAGTCTCTTGTAGGAGCTAACTCTAAGGAAAATGACTCAAATCCACTTTGGATAGGTGATGGCAAATTGTTGTTTACCAGAGCTTACCACGCTTCAAATGTTGGCGGCACAAGCGATGAAGGAGATATCTGGATGGTCGAAAAACAAGAGGATGGAGAATGGAGTCCTGCAGTACACCGGCCTGATCTTAGCACTTCGGGTTTTGATATTGCTCTAGGCTTCCAAAATGTCATTACTCTCTTGGTTTACCATAAGGACGAGTCAGGTAAAAAAGGTATTCATGAATACGCAAAATTTGGAGCTGAATGGAACTACCGAAGAAAAAGCGAGATTCCCCGTATAGATCAGTTTGAAGGGATAGTTGGAGGATTTGTAGCCGATAATCAATATTTATTTTTATCGGGTGAAATTTCAGATGGTATCGGCAATGAGGATTTGTATGTATTTGAATACAAGAATAGTAGTTGGGGAGCTCCGGAATCTCTCGGTACGGCTATCAATACTTTTGGTCAAGAGGTGAACCCATATTTTGATGTTGATAAAGGACTCTTGTACTTCTCAACCAACAATCAGCCTTCCGCTGAGGGAAAGGACTTTTTCGTTGCTAAGAAAACAGGTGAAACCTGGCAAGATTGGAGCAATCCATTGAAGTGGGAAAAAATCAGTAGCGCAGGATCTGAATTAGGGCTGTCTTTTGTAGGACCATCAGAAGTGGTTTGGGTCTCGAGTCAAAATAGCAATGGGTTTTCGGACCTATTGACATTTGAAGGGCCACAAGAGCTTAATATCCCTGATTCCTTCGAGCCAGCTTTGAGGAGAACATTGGCTAGAGCAAAACCAGATGTTAAATCTCAGCAACCTACCGAAGTTTATAAAACTGAAGAAAAGCTTAAACCGATAGCACCGCTTATTGCAGTAGGTAAGCCGGAATTAGGAATCTTCATTGACTCAACCAAAATCGAACCTCAACCTGTCACTTGGTTGGCTGTTGATCAGCAAAGTAAAGAAAAGATAGTTTTCTCTCTTGAATTTCTAAAAAATAGTAGTACAGTGACTTTATCTGACTCAGTAACACAGAGTGAACTTTTTGCTTATGGAGTTGATCAGGTTAAAGTATCAAGTGAAGGTTATTTTCCAATCACTTATGAGGTGAGTGATTTAGTAGTTGGACAACCCAATATTGCCCTCTTGACAAAGATTAGCAAAGGAAATAGTATTAGGCTGGATCAGGTCTCTTTTGCCAGAGGGACTGCAAATTTTGAAGGGTTGGATACCGAATTAAGTCTTAAAGAACTCTCAACTTATTTGCTAGAATCTGATTCTGTGACGGTTAGAATTCATGGGCATACCGATAATTATGGAGATCCCGGTTTGAACAAGGCCTTATCCTTGGATAGGGCCAGAGCTGTCAGAGATTATCTTGTTTCTTTAGGTGTTCCCTTTGAGCGACTTCGGATTTCCGGATGGGGAGGAACCAGACCTATCGCTTCCAATGCCACTGAAGCTGGAAGGCAAAAGAATAGACGTGTAGAATTAGAAGTTCAATAAAAAAGGTCTGGAATTCCAGACCTTCTTATTTTATAAGGAGTAACCTTCTCTATAGTTTCGTTTTACGAATTGGTTAGCTGGATCGAAGTTGGTCACCTTCATATTTGGTCCATCCCAAAGTAATTTGATTCCTCTTCCTGGGAAATCCCCACCATCCTGATAATCATAGCTTCTTATCACAAGATTACCCATAAGCACTGATTCTGTCAATGGACCAGCAATAGAGAATGGGGAACTGAGGTTTTTGTATTCTTCGGAACCATGACCAGCAATACAGGCTTCTACCCAGTTGTTGTAATGGCCTCCATCACCTTTTGGTACACGGTATT
>CAZLUY010000355.1:0-1709 GCA_964562785.1 uncultured Limnohabitans sp.
CTCAGTGGAGTCATGATGGAAAATGGCTGTATTTCCTCTCTGATCGAAACTTCCAGTCTAAAGTTGGTAGTCCTTGGGGACAAAGACAGCCAGAGCCCTTTTGGGAAAAGCAGATGAAGATCTATCAGGTGGCTTTGCAAAAAGGAACTAAGTCGCCCTTCCATCCAAAAACTGAATTAACCGAGAAGGAGGAAAAGTCGGAGGGTGAAGTCAGCGTGACAATTGATGAAGAGGGTTTAATGGAAAGGCTTTATGAAGTTCCCGTGCCAGCAGGAAACTATACGAATCTATTGGTGACGGATAAGGCTCTTTACTATCATAGAGTAGGCCCTGGTGTTGCTGTTTATTGGGGAGGTGGCGCTCCCTCACGAGATAATCCTGCCATTATGATGATGCCTATTGGCCCGGATGCTAAGCCTAAGGAATTCCTGAAGAACATCAATTCCTATTCAGCCTCAGCTAACAACAAGTATATCCTGGCTACTCGGGGTAATGCTCATCATGTAATTCCATTGGGTACTTCTCCTATTTCAGATCCCTCTAAATTCAGACTTAATCTGAGTGGTTGGAAATTCTCTGTTGACCCAAGAGAGGATTGGAAGCAGATTTATACGGATGCCTGGAGAATGGAAAGAGACTTCTTCTATGATAGGAATATGCATGGTGTGGATTGGGATGCAATGCATGAGAAATATCTTCCTTTAGTTGATCGAGTTAGTTCCAGAGGAGAACTATCGGATGTAATTGGTGAGATGGTAGGTGAGCTCAGTGTCCTACATACATCGGTTCGTGGTGGAGATTTGAGAAGAGGGGAAGATAATGTAAGTTTTGGAACCCTTGGTGCCATGCTGAGCCGAAATGATCAAATGCAGGGCTACACCATTGACCATATATTCCAAAGCGATCCGGACTATCCGGATGAGATGTCTCCACTAGCACATGCCCATGTGGATTTTGAAGAAGGGGATGTGATCACCCACGTTGATGGGGTTTCGGTAATGAACGTACCTGATATCCATTATTTACTAAGGGATAAAGCAGGTGAGCAAGTTCGTATTTCCTACTTGGGCGCAGATGGGTCAGATAAAGGAGATGAGATCATCATGCCTATGAGTTCTGGGGCTGATTATAATCTCAGATATAATGAATGGGAGTGGACCAGAAGATTGAAAACCGAGGATGAGTCTGAAGGTGAGATTGGTTATGTGCACCTTAGAGCCATGGGTTCAAATGACATCAGTCAGTGGTACAGAGATTTCTATCCTCAATTCAAGAAAAAGGGGCTGGTCATTGATGTAAGGCATAATCGTGGAGGAAATATTGACTCCTTTATTCTTGAAAAATTGATTCGGGAAGTGTTCTTCTACTGGAAGGGTAGAAATGGAGAGCCATACTGGAACATGCCTTATGCATTCAGAGGTCACTTGGTCATTTTGGTTGATGAATTCACAGCATCTGATGGCGAGGCATTTGCTGAAGGCTTCAGGAGGCTTGGGCTTGGCAAAGCCATAGGTGCAAAAACATGGGGAGGTGAAGTTTGGCTATCTGGCGTGAACCGATTATCAGATAATGGAATTGCCAGAGCACCAATGAATGGAGTTTATGGCGCCGAAGGTGAGTGGCTGATTGAGGGGGTTGGCTTTATTCCAGATATGGAAGTCATCAATATGCCGAAGGCAACCTTTGAAGGTAGTGATGCTCAGTTGGAT
>CAZLUY010000356.1:0-2021 GCA_964562785.1 uncultured Limnohabitans sp.
AACACCGGTTCATCTTCATTCACCCAGTGAATTATACCACCATATAGATTATAGACTTTCTCAAAGCCCTTCTCTTTTAATCGCAGACCGATATCCTGTGACCTGGCACCAACAGTACAATAAACCAGTACCGGTTTTTTAATATCCAGTTTTGAAACTCGCTCCAAATCAAAATCCTCATACCCAACCCAAATAGCATTCTTGAGGTGGCTGACATCGTACTCTTCTCGTTCACGAGTATCTAGAATCTGGAAGCTCGACAAATCCTGAATTTCCTCAGGTCTGAGCAAATCCATTTCATCCTCATATAGCGTTTCAAGAAGTGTTTTATAGGCAAGGCTTTGGGCCTGAACAGAAAAAAGGCCAAGGTTCAGGCCTAAAAATAGTAGAACTGATCTGAGAAATTGGAAATGCTGGATTTTGGCACTCATACCCACAGAACCCAGTTGTAATGCCCTTGGTTCAGCTTATGCGTAAAAGTCAGAAAGCCGCGCAAGGCCTTTAGGATCTTTGATGATGATTCTTTTCCCTTCAAGTTGGATTAATCCATCTTTCTTAAATTCTGAAAGTAAGCGAATCACCGACTCAGTGGCTGTACCAACCAAACCAGCGATTTCCTCACGACTCAAAACCAGGTCAATTTTCCGGCTTTCATTTCCCTCCACTCCAAAAGACTGAGATAGTTGCAGAAGAATATACGCCAATCGCTCACGAATACTCTTTTGTGTAGAGTCTGTTAACTTCTCCTGCAGAATACCAAGCTCATGACTCAGCGCCTTTGTAATTCTTTTAAAGAAGGGTGTGTTTGAGAGTAAGGTACTTAAGAAGGCATCTCTTGGAATGAAACAAATGGTCGCATCCTCAATGATTGTCGCAGTTGTGCCATAATTCTCTTCACCAAGGAGAGCTGCATATCCCAAAAAATCACCTGCTTTAGCCAAATAAATTATCTGCTCCTTACCGTTCGATGCGGTTTTAAAAACCTTTACTACACCTGATTGAATACAGAAAATCCCAAGAGGCTTTGTCCCCTCATAATACAAGATTTGACCCTTTTTGTGGGAAATTGAATTCTTATTCTCTGAAATTGTACAAATATGTTGCTCGCTTAAATCCGAAAGAAGCGAATGCTTGCGACTAGCACATAGTTCGCAAGGTGTTGAGGTCATTTTCACTGCCATACTGGGGTACTCTTAATCGTCTGATTAATATAGGGAAAGACTGACAAAAGTCAGTTAAACAAAATTATTTTTTTGGAGTTACCGGGATTTCCTTCAATTGCTCAAAGGTATTTAGTTCTTCCTTCCATTTCAAGATTACATGATTAATTCCGTTGGATAGGATTAAATAATCGGAGTGCAATTCTCGGTGATACACTGCGGCCTGCTCCATCGTTCTCTGGTTGATTTTCACGTTTGGAGCTTTGCACTCGATTAAAAGATATGGATGTCCATCTGTATTTAAAACAACCAAATCTGTCCTTTTCTGTAATCGATTATACTTCAATCCTTTTTCGAGCGAGAACAATCCTTTTGGGTAATCATAGCTATCAATCAGAAAATGAATCCAATGCTGCCTAACCCATTCTTCGGGAGTAAGCACAAGGTCTTTTTTTCGGATATCATCCCATATATAAATAAGGTTTTCAACCTTGTTTAACTGAGGCTTTATGGATGGGAGATTAAGTTTTGGCAAGTTGATCTTGCCGGACAGGTTACTCACAAATCAAAGATGGAAAAAAGCGTAGGATTTTTTTACACCTATCCACCGGAAAAATCCAGGTAAGGGCTAAGTCTTTTTATCCATTCAGAATCAAAGATTTTCACTTCTTTTAAGTCTTCCGCAGATTGAAATGCACCGTGTTGTTTTCTATAAGCGACAATCACTTTAGCCTGACCATAGGAGATGTAAGGGTGAGTGGAAAGCTTATCAATTTCAGCAGAATTGATTCTGATCTTAGAGATATTCTCTGGAGCAAAATCAAAATAATCCCAAATATTTTCTACCACCTCTGGACTCAA
>CAZLUY010000357.1:0-2347 GCA_964562785.1 uncultured Limnohabitans sp.
GCATAGCTAGCATACCAGGTTTGACTCCCTTTCTCATAGCTCAAACCAACTTTAGGATTGAAGAAAGAATAACTCTGCCCTCCCATTATTGGTCTCTGATCATCATTTATCCCATCAAAAGAATAATCAATTCCTCTGTACTGAATATCTCCAAACAAATTTAGACCATTCCCAACTGCAAAATTGGCTTTGGCATAAACGTTACTATCGTCCTTTATAGCATTGTTGAAATAGTATTCTTCACGGATTTCTGTATCACCAGCAACCCTTGCCCAAATGATTTCTCCAAAGTGATCTCCATCATATCGATTGGCTCCACCACCTAAGACTACATCCCACTTACCGTCGTCCGAGATGTAGTTCACAGATCCCACAAAGCCGTAAAAATCATTATCCAGCCATCTTCTTCGGATAATGTCTGTGCTCGAAATTACCTCATTGCCTATTTCCACATTTGGTAATCCATAGTCGGCAAAATCATCATCTGGTCTATATTCTTCGAAATATCCGCCTCCATCAGTGTAGTGAAATGCAAGGTTGGTCTTCCAGTTGGACCCAATCTTTCCAGCATAAATCAACTGATAGTGATCTTGCTGATAATTATCCGTTTGGTTGTCATAGGTATAGAAATTAGCCGTTCGATCAGTCTCCAACTGATCCTCAGAAAGCCCATACCAGCTTTGATACGTCTGCTCGCGACCTGAAAAGGCATTTACCTTGATCACATGATTTTCAGAGTGGAAACCACCTGAAACAAACCAACTTCTCAAATCAGAAAAGGCTCGATCCACATAACCATCAGAATAAATTCTTGACAACCTCGCATCGACTGTAAAGCGGTCATTCAAAAGCCCTGAGCCTGCTTTGACAGAGTGTCTACGACTATTGAAAGAACCAATGCTATTGTCTATCTGAGCATATGCATCATCCTGCCTGGTGTCCGTCTGGAAATTCAAACTTGCACCAAAAGTGGCAGCACCGTTGGTTGAAGTACCCACACCTCTTTGGATCTGTACATTGTCCACAGATGAAGCGAAATCAGGCATATTCACCCAGAAAACACCATGTGACTCAGCATCATTCAATGGAATACCATTAATGGTCACATTGATTCTTGTTTGATCCGTTCCACGGATTCTCAATCCTGTATAACCAATTCCTGCTCCGGCATCAGAGTGCGTAACCACAGAAGGAGTGAAGTTCAAAAGAATAGGGATGTCCTGCCCCAGATTTCTTTTAGCAATGTCTTCTTTTGTCAAGGTCTGAAATGTCGTAGGAGTCAATTCAGAAGCACGCGTAGCAGAAACGATAAACTCCTCAGTCATCAAGTCAGTCATTTCAAGAGAAATAACAACCTCTTCGGCTGAAGGAACATTCACCGTTTGCCTTACCGTAAGGTATCCAACAAAGGAGATACGCATCTCATATTCTCCAGCCGGCAGATTCTTAATCTCAAACAGGCCTTCGTCATTCGAAACTGCTCCTTTTGCAGCCCCTTCTAACCAAATCGAAGCTCCGGGCAATGCACTTCCTGTAGAGGCCTCAATTACTTTTCCCCGGAAACTTTCTTGAGCGAAAGCACCGATCGTACATAGGCATAAAGCCAAGGTAAAAACTAAATTTTTCATGTATCCAAAATGGATTTGAGTGAAACATCGAGAAACTCAAGGGAAGCTTCTCATAATTGTTTAACCCGGACGGCAAGAGCAAATCTTACGACTCACAAACATGCTGTCTTTCACATCCCTTCGACGGCATTACCCGCATCAGGTTATATGGGTATGATCTCAGCCCGTATATTAAGGCACCCCTTATGATCTGAGCGCAAAATTAGGTCTAGAGATTTTGCAAAACAAGGTGCACTGATTTATTCCTTATGGATTTCTAGCTAAATATTTATCTTCATCAAAAATCCCACTATGAAACTTTTCAAGCTAACTCATAATACCCTTGTCCAATCTGAAGGCAAATCCTATTTGGGCCCAGCCCAAGATTGGGATGACTTGCTTGCATCTGAAAACCTTAAAGAGGATTTGGCTCAAGCCATTAGCCATTGGAAACCAATTGACACAAATTCTGAGCAAGATCTAATTTCTGAGGGGGTCTTGGCCCCTATGGGAAATCAGGAAGTTTGGGCAGCTGGAGTGACATATTACAGAAGTAGAACAGCTAGGATGGAAGAGTCTGAAGATGCCGGTGGGGCTGACTTTTATGATAAGGTTTATCATGCCAACCGGCCTGAATTGTTTTTCAAAGCCACAGCGAGTAGAGTTTCTCACCCTGGGGATAAGGTCTGTATACGAAAAGATTCTACATGGGATGTTCCTGAGCCTGAACTGACTCTGGT
>CAZLUY010000358.1:0-2687 GCA_964562785.1 uncultured Limnohabitans sp.
AGGAGTTCCTACTGGAGTTGAAGTTGGATATGCAATGCAACATGGAGGACCATTTCCCTCCACAACTGATTCGCGAAGCACCTCTGTGGGAGCGAATGCCATCAAGCGTTTTGCACGGCCATTAGCTTTCCAGGACATGCCTTCTGCTCTTTTACCCGATGAATTGAAGGATGGTAATCCCCTTGGAATTATGCGACAAGTAAATGGGGAATGGACAAACCGGGCTTCTTAAATCTGGTTTATTTGGGGTAAACGACTAGATCAGCATGAGGAATATTAGAATCTTCTTTTCACTAGTAGCTCTATCATTTTTTGTAGGGATAACTAGTTCATATGGTCAAACTGAAGCTGAAGAACTAGCCAAGAAATTGGCCAACCCCATCGCTTCTCTCATTTCAGTCCCTTTCCAGAACAATACTGATTATGGAATAGGTGAATTTCGGGGTTCCCGAAACACAATGAATATCCAACCTGTAGTTCCCATTGGTTTAGGTGAAAACTGGAATCTTATTGGACGTTTGATTTTGCCTATTGTCACTCAAAACAATATCACTGGTGAAGGTGAAAAGCAATCTGGTTTAGGCGATGCCGTTCTATCAGCATTCTTCTCCCCTACTAATTCTAAAAAGCTCATTTGGGGTGTTGGCCCTGCATTTATAATTCCTACTGGGTCAAATGGTCTAAGTGCTGATCAATTTGGTCTTGGGCCAACTGCCGTCGCATTGAAGCAATTTAACGGGTTCACTGTCGGTGCCTTAGTCAACCAAATTTGGGGAACGTCAAGCAACATTGATGGTCCAGAGGTAAATCAAATGTTTCTCCAGCCTTTCCTTGTTTATAACTGGAAATCAGGAGCAGGCGTTGGTGGAAATATGGAATTAACCCAAAATTGGGCAAGCTCCAGCACCACGCTTTGGATTAACCCGACTGTCTCCGGAGTAACGGCATTGGGAAAACAAAAACTTCAATTAGCGATTGGACCAAGGATTAATGTTGCCGCACCTGATGGGGCTAAAGCAGATTTTGGTTGGAGGGCAGTTGTCATCTTCTTATTTCCGAAATAGTTAACCATATGCGTAATACATTTTCATGCATTGATGCCCATACCTGTGGAAACCCTGTTCGAGTAGTTTCCGGAGGTGTACCATTTCTCGAAGGAAATAATATGCTTGAAAAGCGTGACTTCTTCTTGAAATACTATGACTGGATTCGCACAGGATTAATGTTTGAGCCTAGAGGGCATGATATGATGTCCGGCTCAATGCTATTCCCTCCACATAATCCCGAGAATGATTTCGCTGTACTGTTTATTGAAACATCCGGATGCCTGGCCATGTGCGGTCATGGGAGTATTGGTACTGTTACCATTGCCATTGAGGAAGGACTTATTCATCCCAAAACTCCAGGTACTCTAAGGATGGAAACGCCCGCTGGATTAGTAATTGTAAATTATAAGCAAGAGGGCAAAAAGGTAAAATCAGTCAAATTGACCAATGTGAAGAGCTTTTTAGCGAATGAATCTCTGGAAATAGAAAGTGAGCATCTTGGGAAGCTGATAGTGGATGTGGCGTATGGAGGCAATTTCTACTGTATTGTTGACCCTCAGGAAAACTTTAGTGGAATCGAGAATTTCAAAGCCGAGGAGTTAATTGGAATGTCGCGAAGTCTTCGGAAGAGCATGAATGAAAAGTATGATTTTGTGCATCCTGAGCATCCAGAGATCTCAGGACTTTCTCATATCCTCTGGACCGGAGCGACTTTGGACGAAACTAGTACCGCGAGGAATGCTGTCTTTTATGGAGATAAGGCCATTGATCGTTCACCTTGTGGGACCGGTACCTCAGCAAGAATGGCTCAGTGGTTTGCTAAAGGGAAATTGAATCCAGGTGATGAATTCATTCATGAAAGCTTTATCGGCTCAAAATTTACTGGACGTATTGAGGAGATAACGGAAATCAATGGACAACCAGCAATCATTCCTAGCATTGAAGGCTGGGCGAAGATTTATGGATACAATACTATTATCCTGGATGAAGAGGATCCATATGTTCACGGATTTCAAGTCATTTAGTAAATCCTCCGAGGTTTGAAAGAAGCTTATAAATCCTGCGAGGTTTCAAAAACCTCGCAGGATTAACGAAAAACATAATATAAATGAATGCCTACGCAGAAATAGACGAATCCGACTTTCCTATTGTAAACATTAGATTTACAGGGAATAAAAGTACGGAGGAGAACTTCCAGGCCTATCTGGATGAAAATAAGAACTGCTACAGGCATAAAAGAAAGCTTGCAATAATATTCGATGCCACTGATGCGGTTTTGCCTTCTTTCTCACACCAGAAAATGCAGGCAGATTGGCTGAGAGAAAACACATTATTGATGCAATCTTACTGCATCGGTACCGCCTATGTGATTCCTAGCAGAGCTGTTCGTGCGATTCTGACGGCTATTTTTGCAATGCAGAAACAACCAGTACCTTATAAGATTTTTGGAAATAAAGAAGAAGCAAGAGAATGGGTCGAACAAAGAGTTTGATATTAAATACAAGCGATCCAGGCCAGCTTATCTTTCGATAGACAGGAGTTAAAAATGAAATCAATAGCTACATATATTCTTTTCTTATTATCCTTTTTTGGGGTATCAATTGAAAGTATTGCGCAGGAAAAAGAAACTCTTTTTGGCGC
>CAZLUY010000359.1:0-1697 GCA_964562785.1 uncultured Limnohabitans sp.
AAACGCTCAGCCCTGAGTCAAGTCAAAAGGACAAAAATCATTAATCTAAAGCCTCAGCAATTTCTTCTCTTCTAGCTTTAATCTTCTGAACTCTCTCAGGAGTCATTCCCCAAACTTTGCCATCTTCAGCATCTTCAAGGAAGGTATCGATGTATTGCTTGCTCAGCTCAGGGCTATCTTTGTATTTGACTCGCATGGCATCAAGTCGTTGATGAAGATCAGCTCTAATTTCGGCATAAGCCGGATCATCATAGACATTTTTTAATTCAAGCGGATCATTCTTTCGATCGATAAGCTCCCATTCATCCTCCACAAAATAGTAGTGAATCAACTTGTACTCCTTCGTAATGATAGCATAGTGCCTATTTACCATGTGTTCTGCTGGGTACTCGTAGTAATGGTAATAAACCTCATCTCTTTCCCACTCACTCTCATTTCCTGTCAGCAAAGGAACCATACTTTCACCTTGCATATGATCAGGTTGTTCAATGCCAGCGGCATCAAGAAAAGTCTGTGCGAAATCCAGATTTTGAACCAATGCATCTGATGTCGTTCCCGGCTTAGTTTTTCCCGGCCAGGCTACCAGCAAGGGTGTCTTAAAGGACTCATCATAGACAAATCTTTTGTCATACCAACCATGCTCTCCCAAGTAAAAGCCCTGGTCTGAGGTGTATACGATGATAGTATTTTCCATCATATCGTTCTCGTCAAGGTAGTTCAAAAGCCTACCCACATTCTCATCCACTGCTTTGATAGTACCCAGATAATCCTGCATATATCGATTGTACTTCCAGCTAGCAACTTCCTCCGGAGTCATATTCGGATATTTTTCAATCAGGTCTTTCTCAATCTCAGAATAAGCTGCATCAAAATTGGCTCTCTGCTCTGGAGTAAATCGCTTCCAAAAATTAGTATACCTCCTTCTGTCAGCTGAACCTAAATCCGGTAAATCCAACTGGTCCAAAACAGCTGGGGAAATCTTATGATCTCCTGCCCAACTCATATGCTCATTAATATTCATCTCGGCCTCTCCAGCAGCAGAAGCCCTTCCTGAATAATCATCAAATAAAGTTTCTGGCTCTGGAAAGGACTTGTTGGTGAACTCATCCAAATGTCTTTCTGCCATCAACCAAGCCCGATGTGGCGCCTTATGTAGATAAAACAAAAGGAAAGGGTCCTCCTCCACACGGTCATTTTCCAGCCAATTAAGGGTCATGTCTGTAATGATATCGGTCACGTAGCCTTCTACCTGAATTTTCCCTTCATTCTTGGTGATAAAATCTGGGTTATAGTATGAACCCTGGCCCGGCAAAATCTTGAATTCGTCAAAGCCCTTAGGATTATTACCAAAGTGAAGTTTTCCAAACATGGCTGTTTGATATCCTTCCTGTTGGAATATCTGTGGGAAAGTCACATTGGTAGTATCGAATGGAAAATGGTTATCAATTTTTCCATTCAAATGAGAATGCATCCCCGTGAGAATTGTTGCCCTGGATGGTGCGCAAATAGAATTAGTCACGGAAGCATTGGTGAATAGCATCCCCATATCCGCAATTCGATCAATGTTTGGCGTTTCGATCAGTTTATTATCATAAGCGGAAATGGCTTGATAGGCATGATCGTCCGACATGATAAAAATAATGTTCGGAGGTCTCTCCTCTTCCATGGGATTGAGGAAAAATAAAATCGCCATGGAC
>CAZLUY010000360.1:0-1881 GCA_964562785.1 uncultured Limnohabitans sp.
TTGGCTATGAAAAACAACGTGAAAAGGCAATGGCCTTGGAACAAAAAACAACAGAAAGCAATGACTAAGAAACTTATTACATACGGTACGCTGGGAATTATGACTGTTTTGTTTATGGTTTCCTGTAAGGTAGGTCCGAACTATGTGGAGCCTGAAGATACAACTCCTGAAGAATTTCGATTCGCATCTAAAAAAACAGATAGTATCATAAATTTCAAATGGTGGGAGATTTTCAATGATCCGACATTAGATACTCTCATTCATACGGCGCTTCGAGAAAATAGAAATCTGTTGATAGCGGCAAGCCGTATAGAGCAGGCACGAGCAAATTTTAAGTTTAATAAGGCAGATATGGGACCAAAGATCGGAGTTCAGGCTGATGCATCAGTTCAGAATCAGTTGTTTGGTCAGCCCCTTGATCAGAATTTGGAGACCTACGGAGCGAATGCTACTTTGAATTGGGAATTGGATTTTTGGGGAAAATTTCGAAGAGGTAATGAAGCTTCAAAAGCAGAGCTCCTCGCATCTTTTTATGGTAAAAGAGCAATAGAAGTTGCACTTATCAGTGAGGTGGCTGTTAATTATTTTAAATTACTGGACTTTCAGACTAGGCTAGATATTTCTGAGAAAACTCTTGCTTCCAGAGATACTACATTGCAGATTATTCAGGCGCGTTTTGACGAAGGTTATACTCATATTATAGATGTGAACCAAGCGGAGATACAAAAGGCAATTGCCCAGGTTTCGGTTCCTACATTCAAGCGAGAGATAGGTTTTGCCGAAAACAACCTAAGTATTTTATTGGGAAAAAACCCAGGAAGTATCATCACACCGAAAACCCTTATTGAATATCAAGTCCCTGACTCTGTACCTCATGGAATTCCATCAGAGCTGCTGGCGAGGAGGCCAGATGTAATGGAAGCTGCACAGCTTTATAGAGCTCAAAATGCAAGAATAGGTGTTGCCCAGGCAATGAGATTTCCAGCAATTAGTTTGACAGGTATGTTAGGGGTAGGTTCAAACGATCTATCAAACTTGTTGAGCAATGGCTTGGGCTGGAGTGCTGGAGCAAGTCTTCTTGGACCACTATTTGAATGGGGAAAGAATGTTCGTCGAGTGGATATTGAACGTGAAATCGCACGTCAGTCACTGTTCTCTTATGAGAATACTGTACTAAATGCACTGCTAGAAGTAGATAATTCGCTCATCTCCTTGCAAACGCTCAGAGAAGAGTTATTAGCGAATGAATATAAGTTAGGTGCAGCTGAGAATGCTAGTTCTTTATCAAGACAACGATACTATCAAGGTGTAACTAGTTACCTTGAGGTGATCGAAAATCAGAGGCAGGAATTTGAGGCAAGACTTAGCTATGCTGAAAATTATCAACGTTTGCTCAGTTCTTATATAGGATTGTACAAATCACTAGGTGGGGGATGGGTTACAGAAGCTGAACTCGAAAAATATGCACTTCAGTTAGCTGATGAATTAAATGTGAATGAATCTGAGATCGATCGTGATAGCCTTTATTATGCCGGTCAATTGGTTGATTATTACCTGACTCCAGAGCAGGAACAGCAAAGAAAGGATCAACGAAAAGAACTAAATCAAAGAGAGAGGGAGATGAGAAAGGCTGCGAGGAAAGCTTCTAAATAAAATGAATAATAGCTGAGGGTTTCAGTATTTAAATAAGAAAAAAAATAGGGAGTCATATAGGCTCCCTATTTTTTCTTATTTATTACTCTTTTTAAGTAAAAATGATTTGTGTTCGATCTCCGTCACATAATCCGTAGAAATCTCCAATCGTGATGATAGAATCCACTTCTTCGTGAAGGTCTTCTTTTTCTAATTTGAACATATCCACTGCAAGTTTGCAGGCATAAA
>CAZLUY010000361.1:0-5731 GCA_964562785.1 uncultured Limnohabitans sp.
AACGAATTCACGTCCAGCTACAACTGGAATATCCATAGTTTCAAAAAATCCCCAATCTACATATTGGACATTCATATTCACGTCCTCTCCTTCCGGTTTTCCGGGATACTCAATATTCGGATTCCATCCTGAGTCTATACCTGGCCTATCGCTGGAATACATCACGCGCTCAACTCCAGGAACCATCTCGATTTCCTGAATAAGTGTCTCATGATTGGCTGCTGCTAACTGACCCATTTTTACAGAGATCAAACCTTTAGGATCAAAACCCATGGAGGCATTACTCAGGTAATCATGCTGGAAATAAGCAACAGAGCCACAGAAGACCAGAATGGTAGACAAAACAAACTGGAAAATCACCAATCCTTTTCGAAGTCCCGATTTACTCCTCCCCATTGTTGACTCTTTCAATATCATTTCTGGCTTCAAACCAGATAGATAAAATGCAGGGAATACTCCAGAAGCAAGAGAAGACAAAAGCCAGATCCCTAGAAGGATCAGCTGAAGCTGAATATCTTCTAAGAAATCAAAAGGAATAGTCAGCCCAATGCTTGTTTCTATAACAGGTATAATTAATACAGCCAGCAAAAGACCAATAAGAATGGATATTCCATTAATCAGGATCGATTCCATAAGGAACTGTGCAATCAATTGACCTCTTTGAGCTCCATTAACTTTACGAATGCCAATCTCCTTCATTCGCTTGATCGCTCTTGCTGTGGCTAAATTGACATAATTGATACAAGCTAAAACCAAAACAAATATACCTATGGACAAGAAAATCCATAGGGTCTGATTGGACATGGCAGGAGTCCACTCTCCACGAAGATCTTCAGCAGTGTGAATATCTGTGATCGGCTGGAGGTAATGCACATAAGACTTTGCCTCTTCAGGATTTCGGTAATTCGGATTTATTTCTGGAATATTTTCACTGATTAGATCAGCATTCTGATTCTCTCCCACCTTCACATAAGTGTAAGTCTGTGGCCACCAGAAACTCCCAAAGTCTGCAGTGGCAGGAAAATCCTCTGTCGCTTTAAACGAAACGATTCCCGATACAAAATCGAAATCCATATGGGTGTTCAGTGGCGGATCTTTCAGAACTCCACGAACCTCAAAATCAAGATCTCCCGTAAGCGTAATAATCTTACCCACAGCGCTATCATTCCCAAAGTATTTCTTGGCAATCCGTTCGGTAACAACCATGGTATATGGATTATCAAAAACGCCCGTCCAGCTTCCTTCAATCAATTCATAGTTGAAGAGCTGGTCAAAACCTGCATCCGCGAATAAAAACTTATCCTCTCTGAATCTGTCTTCAGGATAAAGGCCTTCTGGTGCTTTCGCATAGGTAGCAATTTTGATAATGCTTACCACATGATCTAATTGCTCCTCATATTCATTTCGCAACATTGGGGCAACGGCACCCCCTACCCAAGCCCAGGTCTGCTCATTTCTTACTTCTTGAACTACCCTGTAAATCTTCTCATCATCTTGATGGAAGCTATCATAGGATCGCTCAAACTTTACAAAAGCCATGAGGATCAAAAAACAGGTCAACCCAACAGAAAGACCGAATACATTGATCAATGAAAAGGTCCTTTGTCTTAAGAGACTTCGCCAGGCAATTTTGAAGTAGTTACGAATCATGGTGTTGTTGGTTAAGTATTCAAAAAAGGGCTAATCATTCGCTCTTCAATGTTTTGGCTGGGTTAACCAAAGCTGCTTTGATGGCTTGTGAGCTGACAGTTAGTAAGGCTATCACTAATGTCAGTCCACCTGTCCATATAAATAAGGTCCAGTTGATAGTCGTTCGATAGGGAAAAGTCATGAGCCAATCACTCATAAAGTACCAGGTTACAGGTATTCCAATGATAACGGAGATCAGCACGAGTCTTGTAAACTCCTTGGAAATAAGACCTACCAATCCTGAAACGGAAGCCCCTAGTACTTTTCTTACTGATATTTCTTTCTTTCTTCGCTCAGCGATAAAGGTGGCAAGGCCAAATAATCCCATGCAGGAAATCAAAATAGCCAAAGAGGTAAAGAGAGTAGTAAGTAAAGAAACCCTCTCTTCAGACCTGAATTTTCTTGCATGTTGCTCATCGACAAACTTTGCCTCAAAAGGAGCATCTGGGTCGAATGTATTAAATACCTCCTCAGTATTGGCTAAGGCTATTTGCATATCCACATTATCATGATATCGGATATGAGCAAAATTTCCTCCTCTAGCAGGGCCATGCAATAAGGTTGGAATAGGTGCATGAAATGGAGAATTCATGATGTAATCCTTAACCACACCAACTATCTTAAACTCAATATCGTCTACAATGATCTGGCCTATAGGGTCATCAAATCCCATCATCTCCGCAAGGCTTTCATTAATTATAGCGGCTGTACTATCAGAAGGATAGGTAATCACATCTATATCCCTACCAGCTAAAAGAGTCATGCCCATAGTTTCTGTGATGTTAACATCACCGGAATATCGAGCGACGTCTGGTCTAAAGTCAGGGTCTTTTCCTTGCCAATTCATTGAGTTAGTATTACTCCAAATCTCCGTAATTGGAGAAAAAGAAAAAGAGACAGAACTAACCTCTGAAATACCGAGAATCTGTTCCCGCACACTTGCAGAGTTTTCCATGGCTTCATCGGAAATAGAATGATAAACCAGGTTATTCTGATTTATTCCAAGGTCTCGATCCTGAACAAATTGGATTTGATCTCGAACAATCCAGACACAAGAAACTAAAATCACTACAACGGCAAACTGAAATACCACAAGTACTTCTCTTGGCTTTACTCCAAAACTCCGATTTATATTCATCTTAGATTTAATTGCCAATGCAGGCTTGTAGGAGCTCATCAAGAATGCTGGATAACTTCCGGCTAGAACTCCAATTAACAAGACATAGACCACGGAAATAATCCAAAAAGTTGGCTGTGTAAATGGGTTAGGAAGGTCTTGTTGAACCAGGTTCTGGAAGCTATCAAAAGAGACGGAAACAAGAACTACAGCTACTGCATAGGCAGCGATAGCAATAACAATTGACTCCGCCAAAAACTGCCCGATTAGCATTCCACGGTTCGCACCTGAGATCTTTCTCACCCCAACTTCTTTGGCTCTCTGATCACTTTGAGCCGTGCTCAAATTCACAAAATTGATTCCTGCAATGATCAATACCAGAATAGATACTACTAAGAATACTCGAAGTAAATCTATCCTTCCTCCTATAGCTTCACCATTCTTAAATTCAGACTTCAGATACAAATCCTTCATCGGATAAAGGAAATCACTGATTTCAGGCTGATCTGATTTTGAGGCGGTGAACCCTTTATACTTTTCATTGAAGGCAGCGATATCGGTACCCTTAGAGAGCTTAACAAAAGTTCTGAACATATTATTCATCCAGAAATCATCATCCACCCAACCCATTTGCTGTAGCTTTTTGTATGGGATAAAAGCAGTGAATGGAAAATTGGTGTTCTCAGGTAGATCCTTTATTACAGCCTTGACTTCTAAGTCTATCTCATTTTGCGCTGTAACAAATTCACCTACCACATCTGCCTTTCCAAATAATTTATTTGCTAAGGTTTCGGTGAGCACAATGGTGTTGGGCTCCTCAAGCGCTGCAACAGGATCCCCGTACAATGCCTCGAAACTGAAAATCTCGAAGAAATCAGGCATAGTAAACGTACTTTCTTCGAAGAAGCTATTTTCCCCAACTGTCAAAAGAACCTGTTCCCATTCGGTAATGTGTGTAGCCTTTTCTACTTCAGGATATTCTTCCTTCAATGCTGATACATAGGGAGCCGGTGTGTAATCCCATGAAGCGATTTCTCCGTTAAAATCGCCTGATCTCCAAACTGCATAGATATCATCAACGTCCTTGTGGAAGCGATCAACAGACATTTCGAATTGAACCCAAATAAGTAAAAGAATGGAAGCGGCCATTCCGATTCCCAAGCCACCAATGTTTATGATAGCATAGCCCTTACTTCTTTTGATATTTCTCCAGGCGATCTTAAAGTAGTTTTTCAACATAGCTTCCTAATTTGGCATGCATATATTCCACATTTGTGCCATGAGAAACCTGCTTAATTCAAGCCTGAGGGCCTTTTTATACAAAAAAGCCCAGAGCATACGAACATTTTTGTTCGCTGGCGGTCAATGATTAAACATCGCCTTTCACTAAACTCTTGTAAATTTTTACCTTATAGCTGAAAGACAAAAAAAGACTCAAACCTAAGTCAAACATGAAAATTCTTATCATCGGAGGGACCGGTACTATTGGGACTTCAGTCTCCAACTATTTAAAATCTGAGGAACATGAAGTAATCACTGCTGGAAGAAATAGTGGAGATCTCAAGGTTGATATTACTGACTCCGAATCAATAGAGAGATTATTTGAACAGTCCGGATCTTTGGATGCTGTAGTGTCCATTTCAGGAGAAGCCAAATGGGATTTATTCGAGAATTTGTCCGAAGATGATTTCTATGTGGGTATCAGAAGTAAAATGATGGGTCAGGTTAATATCTCTAAAGCAGCCATTGACAATTTGAATCCAGAAGGATCAATAACCTTAAGTACAGGAATCCTTGCTGATGACCCGGTGATAAAGACTACAAGCGCGGCTATGGTCAATGGTGCCGTGAATAGTTTTGCACAAGCACTAGCGCTGGAGCTGAAAGAAGGTAAACGAATAAACGTAGTGTCTCTTGGGGTAGTAGAGAACTCTTATGAGAAGTACAAATCCTTTTTCCCAGGGCATAACCCAGTCCCAACTGAGAAAGTCATTAACGCTTATGTGACAGCGATTTTAGGGAAAGGAAATGGGCAAATTATAAGGGAATATTAGGAGAAGTTTGAAGTTAGAATTCTGTAGTCTGAAATGGTTTCGTTGAAAACCCGTCTTTGCGAGGGAACCGAAGCAATCTCATGATTTTGAAATACTCACCATTTCATTATTCGTTATTGCGAGAGAAGCGTGGCAAACTGTTTATTTTGGAATCAAACGGCATAAAAAAAGCCCTGAATTAATCAGGGCTATTTTATTGATTTTTTGAAGTCTTACTCAAAAGCTCTGCTGATAAAGGTCTCACTCATAAAACCCGCCATCATGGATTTCAACTCTTTCTTGATATCCAAAGCGTATAGCTGAGGATCACCCTTCTTTTTGATTACAGCCATCTTGCTGTCTGCTTTAATATTCAAGGTTTTTCCATCCACTGTCACATTTTCCTCACCAAACTGACCTTTCATTGCCCCAGCAAATGTGTCCATGGAAAGATTAGGATTATCGACCAGAATTTTCATACTCATAGCCATATCGTAATCCACAAATCGATAGCTGATTTCTTCTTCTTCATACAGATCCGAAATACCCTTGGGTGAGAATTCTTTGATCTCCATCTCGAACATCGGACTGTTGAAGGAGGTCTCAATTGCCTGCTCCATTTGCTCACGCGGCACAACATTAAAAAGCTCAGGATAAGTATAGTCCAATGCCTTTGACCATTCCTTGGTTTGCATCATTTCGGTATACTCCTTCAAAACATTTTCAACCTCTTCTTTGGTCTGGGCTTGAACACCCGCTGCCATCAAAAATGTAAGGAGTACGAATAAGATTTTTTTCATGTTGATGATTTAAAAATTCAGTATCTCCGAAGATACGGGGAATGTTGGACTAATTGCCCCAATACATCATCCGTAATGAACAAAAAGAGTTT
>CAZLUY010000362.1:0-4334 GCA_964562785.1 uncultured Limnohabitans sp.
TGGAGTCCAAACTTCAACTTCACACTATATGACAAGACAGAAATTCTTAGCCTTTCTGCTGGTGAGCTAGGATTTGATGAGTTGAGATTCGCAACTCCAGGTTCTCCAGGTCAGAACAACAACCCAATTATCTACAACAGAGTAGGTGAGAAAGTTGGTGATATCTATGGTCCAAGACTTGAAGGATTGACAGATGGTGGTGAGTACATTCTTTCTACTACTAATCCTGACGAGTTCGAGAGACTTGGAAACGGTCTTCCAGCTGGTGAATTTGGTTTCGCAAACAGCTTCGGATGGAGAAACTGGTCTTTGAACTTCTTCTTCAGAGGAACTTGGGGTCATGACCTTTATAACTCTTACAGAGGTTTCTACGAAAACCAGGATCCAGGATCTAATACATGGAACTCTGTGATCACTGATAAGACTCAATTTGTAACTTCTACTCCTACTTTCAACAGTTCGTATGTAGAAGATGCTTCTTTCGTTCGTTTGGACAATCTTGAATTGGGTTATAACTTCCCAACAAGATCTGAGAATTTGAACAACTTGAGAGTTTACTTTGCGGCACAGAATCTGTTCACCATTACTAACTATACTGGTGTAGATCCTGAAGCTCGTCTAACAGATGCGGAGAATGGTGATTCATTCACAACTTCACTTTCTCCAGGTATTGAAAGAAGAAATACCTTCTTCCAGGTAAGATCTTTCACCCTTGGAGTAACTGTTAATTTTAAATAACAATCAAACAAAAGACATATGTTTAAATCAATTAAAAAAATCTGTCTACTGGTACCGGTAGTGATGCTTGCATCCTGCTGGGAGTTGGATCAAGAGGTGCTCGATGGAGTAACCGCTGATGACGTGGCGAATAGTGATAATCCAGTTTTGATTGATGTCCTTAAGGCTTCTGCTTACTCTAGAATCGTAGGAAGCTGGGGTGGACATAATAGTATCTGGTCTATTCATGAGGTTTCTTCTGATGAATTGTCAATCCCTCAAAAGGGTGCTGACTGGGAAGATGGTGGTCAATGGCTAAGAATGCACAGACATACCTGGAATCCTTCAGAAGAATCATTCAATAACTCTTGGAACTATTGCTACTCTGCAATTGGTGAAATCAACAACTTGTTGATTCAGTATCCTGATCTTCCAGAATTGAATGCGGAGTTGAAAGTATTGAGAGCTTTCATTTACCTATGGTTAATTGACACCTGGGGTAATGTGCCAATCATTACTGAGACTGATACAGGAGGTAACCCAACTAATAACAGCAGAGCGGAAGTATTCGCATTTATCGAGAGCTCTATTCTTGATAACCTGTCACTTCTTCCTCAGGTAGACTCTAAGACTACCATGAACTATTACAGTGCTCAAGCAGTACTAGCTAAGCTTTACATCAATGCTGAAATCTATACTGGTTCAGCGAGATGGGCTGATGCAGAAGCTGCGGCTGATCTTGTAATTGGCGGACCTTATTCTTTGTCTTCTAATTTCTTCAGCAACTTTGCTACAAGAAATGGTGGATCGACTGAGAACATCTTTACTCTTCCTTATGACGAGAACAATGCAGGTGGTTTCAACCTTGCACAAATGACTCTTCACTATTTGAGTCAAAACACATACGACCTTCAGGAGCAACCATGGAATGGATATGCTTCTCTTGAAGAGTTCTACAATAGTTTTGATGATGACGATGTAAGAAAGGGTTCTTTCCTTGAAGGTCCACAGTTCTCTTCTGACGGAACAAGATTGGAAGATATCTCTGCTGAAGATGATGATCCTGACGGTCCTCCATTGACCTTTACTCCAGAGATCAACATGCTTGCTCCGAATGCATTTAGACAAGCAGGTGTAAGAGTTGGCAAGTATGAATTCCAGTCTGGTGCTGGTTCAAGCTTGAGTAATGATTACCCATTGCTTAGACTTGCTGACATCATTTTGATCAAGGCTGAGGCTGATTTGAGACGAGGTGGTTCTGATGCAACAGACCTTGTGAATCAAATCAGAAGAAGAGCTGGATTGACTGATCTAGGTTCTGTTTCTCTTGATGATATCTTTGATGAAAGAGGTAAAGAAATGTTTGCTGAAGCTTCAAGAAGAACTGACATGATCAGATTCGGTAAGTTCAACGATCCATGGTGGGAGAAAGGTGCTTCTGAGCCATTCAGAGCATTGTTCCCAATTCCACTACCTCAAATCAATGCTAACCCTAACTTGGTTCAGAATCCTGGTTACTAATTAGCATCATAAATCAAACTAAAAGGAAGTGTACATTTGTGCACTTCCTTTTTTTATCAGGTCGATGAAGCCCGAATACCTTTACATATCGCTCGCTATTCTGCTCTTTACGGCATGTCATAAGAAGTCTGAAGAGCCTCGCGTATTATGGGAACAAGTGGCTTCTCAGAATTCAGGAATTGACTTTCGAAACGACCTTTCCTACACAGAACAAGTCAATCCTTACACCTTTAGAAATTTTTATAATGGAGCTGGTGTGGCCATCGGTGATATCAACCAGGATGGCCTTCTAGACATCTTTTTTAGCAGTAATCAAGGCTCAAACAAATTATACCTTAACGAAGGTGATTTCACCTTTAAAGACATGACCAACTCAGCTGGTTTAAACACCGAAGGAGTTTGGTCGACCGGTGTCAGTATGGCTGACATCAATCAAGATGGCCTTCTGGATATTTACGTGTGTAAATCAGGTCCTCCCGGAGGTGAAAAGCGAAAAAATCAACTCTTCATAAACCAAGGAAACCTAACCTTCTTAGATATGGCCCAGGAATATGGCCTGGATGAGGAAGGGCTTTCACAGCACGCTGTTTTTTTCGATTACGACAAGGACAGTGATCTCGATATGTACCTGCTGAGCAACTCAGGAAGGTCTGTCGGAGTATTCGATCTTCGTCAAGGCCAAAGAGAAATAAGAGATCCAGAGGGGGGAAATAAACTCTTTAGAAATGATGGAGATTACTTCACCGATGTCAGTGAAGAAGCAGGAATCTATGGTAGCTCTATTGGTTACGGACTTGGTGTTACTGTTGCCGATCTTAATGATGACCTATGGCCGGACCTCTATGTCTCTAACGATTTTTTTGAAAAGGACTATCTCTACCTCAATAACCAAGATGGAACCTTCACTGAGGCAATAAATGAGATTCTTCCAGAAATAAGTCTCGGGTCTATGGGAGCAGATATTGCTGATCTTGATAATGATGCGAGACCAGAAATTTTTGTAACCGAGATGCTTCCTGCCGATTGGGAAAGAATCAAGACAAAAACTCCTTTTGAAGATTGGGATAAGCATGAAGCTAATCTTTCCGCAGGATATCACAACCAATTCACCCGAAACACTCTTCAAAGAAATTTAGGAATACCCCCAGGCCATAAATACCCAGTCTTCTCAGAAATTTCAAGGTTGACAAAAATGGATGCAACTGACTGGAGCTGGGGAGCATTGATTTTCGATGCTGACAATGATGGCTTGAATGATGTTTTTGTTGCAAATGGAATTGTAAAAGATCTCACTGACTTCGACTTTGTGGACTATTACACAGATGCCCAAGAAGATATCGCGGTACTAAAGGCAGACTCGGTACTCATCACCAAAATGATCGATCAGTTCCCGTCTAATCCCCTCGAAAATTACTGGTTCAGAAATGAGGGGAATTGGAATTTTTCCAATCAAGCCAGTTCTCAAGGCTTAGGGCAATTGACCTTTAGCACTGGCTCGGCTTATGGAGATTTAGATAATGACGGTGATCTGGATCTTGTGGTTAATAATCAGAACCAAGAGGCCGGAATCTTTCGGAATAAGGCTGTAGAAAACGGAATTGGGAATTACTTGAAGGTAGAGCTTGGAGATAATTTCGGAGCTAAGGTCTTCGTTTATAAAGGCGAAGAAGTTCTTTTCAGAGAGTTCCAACCAGTCAAAGGCTATATGTCGAGTGTAGCTCCAGAAATCCATTTTGGACTAGGAACTACTACTTTGATAGATTCGATGAGGATAGTTTGGAATAATGGTAGGGAAAGTCTCCTTAGTGATATTGCTACGAATCAAACCATCACTCCAAAGAAAGAAGTAGCGATTCTAACTTCAGGAAGGTCCGAACCTACCGACCCCCTACTCTCTGGAAAGCATTCCGGGATTCAACATTCAGAAAATGATTTTATCGATTTTGATAGAGACCGACTTCGGTTCTGGATGATCAGTAATGAAGGCCCCAAAGTTTCTCAGGCTGATGTCAACCAAGATGGAAAACCTGATCTGTTTATTCCTGGGAGCAAGGGGAATGAATCCCTAATCTACCTTCAGAATGAAGTCGGTTATG
>CAZLUY010000363.1:0-9208 GCA_964562785.1 uncultured Limnohabitans sp.
GAAGAATCACCACAGCATTGATGATGACGAATAAACCGATCATGCTATAGAAGAATGTATCACGCTCGTATTCATCAGGTGAACCTACCTGATATTGCAGACTTTCGGGCATGGCCGAATAGAAATAAAGCAAGAAAATAATGAAGCCGAAAACACTAAAGAAATAGAATACCTTTCCGAAGCGACTGTACATAAATTGGGGATGAAATACTCTTGCTAATATAAAGGATTTGATCGAACAGAATGGGAAAATCCTGTGTTCGATTAATGATTATATTTGAGTTCTAATTAAGATAATTGAGAGAAAAGAATGAGTCTCAGTCCGGTAGTTATTGCCATCCCCATGTATTTTATTTTGATGGCAATCGAAATGATCACCCTGCGCTTTCAAAAGCACCCCGGATATCGACTAAATGATGCTGTTACCAATATCAATTGTGGAGTAATCTCTCAGGTAACTGGAGTATTCATTAAAGTCTTATCGATAGGTATTTATACTTTGATTTATGAAAATCTGGCCCTGTTCCAGATTCCTAATAATGTATGGACCTTCTTCCTTCTTTTCTTCCTCTATGATTTCTGTTACTATTGGGCTCATAGAAAAAGTCATGAAATCAATCTTTTCTGGGGAGGACATGTGGTGCATCACTCTAGTGAAGAGTACAATCTATCGGTAGCGCTAAGACAAAGCAGTACCCAAACCATTTGGACTTTCTTCTTCTATTTCCCACTGGCCATCCTTGGCTTTGACCCGGTCCTTTTGATACTTGCTTCAGGAATCAATCTACTCTATCAATTTTGGATTCATACTGAGGCCATTGGTAAAATGGGTTTTCTAGAGAAATTCATGAATACCCCTTCTCACCACCGTGTACACCATGGTAGAAATCCAAAATATATTGATAGGAATCATGGGGGCACTTTTATCATTTTCGATAAGTGGTTTGGTACCTTTAAGGAGGAAGAAGAAACTCCTACCTATGGCATAACGACACAAGTTAATAGCTGGAACCCTTTCTGGGTGAATCTGGCTCATTATGCTACTATCAAAAAAGAGATTGGGTTAATATCCAATTGGAAGGATAAGATCCGCTACCTCTTCAATAAGCCCGGATGGTTACCCGATTATCTGGGAGGATATCGAGCACCACAAGAACCCGGGCCTGAATTCAAGAAATTTAATACAGTTGTTCCCCCGAGCTATAACTGGTATGTTTTCTTCCAATACGTGATGCTGCTGGTACTAACTGGGTTCTTCCTGTTTCAAGTGAGTAGTTTTGACTGGATGGTCAAAGTTGGCGTCAGCACGGTAATCATCTGGACTACGGTAAGCTTCTCGGGTGTTTTTGAAGATCGAGTTTGGTTTTTGCCTCAAGAGATTTTGAGGTTGCTGGTATTTGCAGGTGTAATCTTCATATTATTCCGAGCTTTGATCCCAATAGAAATCATTTCAGCTGTTTTGGGAGTTTACCTAATCATCTCATTCGCCTGGCTAATTCGCAACAGGCAATTGAAAAATGAAATCCTTCATGCTTCAGTTTAAAAAGTTTCTCACCACTCCCCTTCTTCTTGGTCTAATTCTCCTTTTTCTATCCGGCTGTAGCGGAGCTTTGGATGCAGGAAATATCAATATTGAAAACTGGAAATCGGATCGATATGGCTGTAAAGGTCTTCGTATTCAGGATTTAGAAGAGATACGAAGAATCAAAAACACCTTTTTAGGGGCCTCGAATCAATCGATCATCAAAACTCTTGGCCGTCCAGATAGAGTTGAATTAGTCGACAAAAGTCAAAGCTTCTTCTTCTATTTTCTAGAGCCTAGTGAACAATGTGAAGGCGTAGAAATAGAAAAAGAACCTCTTAAGGTTCTCTTTCGAATGAATGCTATCAGTAAGGTCTCAGAGGTGACAATTACAGACCTGAACCCATAAAACATAGGGCAGCTGCACCTAGTGTTCCAGCGTTGTTTTCTAATGTCGCCTTTTTCAATTGAAGACTTTGCGTGTAATACTGTGTCAAATTTGTATTTAGTCGTTCCTTCAAACTAGGCATCATAAACTCTAATCCAGCCGAAATACCACCGCCAAAATAAATCTCTGTTACATCTAATATTCTGACAGTAGAAACAAGGGCCTCACCTAATATCTGCCCAACTTCCTCAAAAACCTTTAGGGCTAATTCATTTCCTTCATTTGCCTTTCTAACCAATAGGTGCATTCCGAGTTCCTCATCAGCCAGGTCTCCAACTAATTCTGGATAATCCTTGATCATTCGCTCCATGATATTGAGGATTCCACGTCTTCCGATCAAAGTCTCAAGTCGAGCATTATCCCTAGACAGCATATGCCCCATTTCTAAGGCATTCCCTCTAGTCCCCTTGAAAACATGGCCGTCCAGTACATATGCACTTCCAATACCCGTTCCCATGGTTATGAATAGGAAACTATCTGAAGGTTTATTCTTTCCAAAGTGGAATTCTCCAATGGCAGCCGCTGCTGCATCATTCTCCAGGAAAAATTCATGATTTGGATAAGACTTCATCAAGCCATCTTTCAATTCGAAACCATTCAATGCTGGAATCGCAGGAATTTCTAAGGTGGTGTCCCTATCCTTTGAAATCAAACCTGGCAAGCCAATACCTACATGTTTCACATTGGGATACTTATCGAAATATTTTCCTAACTCCTCAATGAATTTTGGACCAAAGCCAAAGGTATGTTCACGATAAAATGTAGTGTCCTCCTTTTGAAAATCTAAAATTTCTCCTTCCCGATTTATGAGTCCAATCTTAAGATGTGTTCCGCCCACATCTACTCCTAAAAAGTGTATTTCCTGATTATTCATGGGTTTTTCGGCTTTGAGGTTTAAGCGACTTCAAAAAAGCAAAAGATTTATTTCACTTCCTAAAGTCCTGTCCAATCTGCTGAAAAATTTTAAAAACAGCGGGACAGACAAGTGTATTTCTAAGCGTAAGGTTGAGTATTCCATGCATGTTCTTACGATTGGTATGAGGGTACTCGCGGCATGCCTTTGGTCTGTCTTCATAGACTAAACAAGTATTGTCTTCATTTAAAAATGGACAAGGCGCTTGGTTCAAAACATAATCACCTTCCTCATCCTGATGAAGATAAGTATTAATGAACTGCCCCGGTTTCATCCCGAATGTTTTGGCTAATCGGTCAATGTCTGTCTTAATGAATATGGGGCTTGTTGTCTTGCAGCAATTCGCGCAATCAAGACAGTCGAGTTCCTCAAATACCTCTTCATGATTTGCCTCAAAGACTTGATCCAGTTTCTTCGGTTTAACCTTTCGAAGCTTCGCTTTTAGCTTTTTATTGACCCCAAACTGAGATTGACTTTCTTCCTTAAATGCTTCAAGGTCGATCATCTTATGAGTCGACATTTAAAGTAATCCCATCCGGTAGAATCAAAATTTTTCGAGCCTTATATAGCTGCCCTATACTTTGCTTAAAGTGCTTTTTACTCATCCCCAAACGGGCCTTAATCTCCTCGGGCGCTGATTTATCATGTAAGGGAAGACTTCCCTCCTTTTCCAAAATCGAAAGAATCTTTTCTGCACCATTCTCATATTTAGCTCTTCCCGCTTCTAGTAATTGAAGGTCAAGTTTACCATCCTCTCTTCTCTGTTTGATATACACAGTCCGTCTATCTCCTATCTTGAGAGGCTCGAAAACTTCATTAGAAAAAAGGAGCCCTTCAAATTGATCCTCAACCAACACCTTATATCCCAAATCAGTCTTATCATAAACTAGACCTGATACTGGCAAACCAGTACTAAATTCCTCTGGAGCCTTACTCAAAAAGTGATTGATCTTGCTTACTCCAATCAATCTATTGGTCTTATGATCAATGCAGACTCGTACCAAAACCATGTCGCCTTCAGAAAGGTCTTTGGCCATTTCTGAGTTGGGTATAAACAGATCTTTTGGGAGTCCCCAATCCAAAAATGCTCCAAATGAAGCTCTGCCCTTCACTTCTAAAACACCAAACTCATCCAATATCACTTTTGGAAATTCAGTCACAGCAACCGGCCGATCTTCGCTGTCTGTATAAACAAAAACCTCTACAAGGTCTCCCTCCTTTTCATTCCCTTCAAGATACTTCTGTGGCATTAAAACCTCTTCTCCAGACCTCATTCCCAAATAGGCTCCGAAGTCTGTAAAGCGATTGATGGGCAATTCTGAAATTAGACCTAATTCTTCCATGACATCAAAGTTAGACAATATTCTTCGCTAGAAATCATCTCCTTGCTTTGAAGACTTTTCTATCCAGGAAAAAATTGGAAACAGCAGGCCGCTAACTTAGTTTTGCTATATAAAATCAAAAATTTAAACCCGAATTAACTCAACTACTTACATGAAAAATATTTCAGTCATAGGATCAGGAACAATGGGAAATGGCATTGCTCATGTCTTTGCACAGTACGGATTCAATGTTTCCCTAATTGACTTAAAGCAGGAAGTGCTTGATAAAGCTGTCGCAAGAATCAGCAAGAACATGGATCGTCAGGTGACCAAAGGAATTCTCTCTGCAGAAGATAAGGAAGCCGCAATAGGCAGGATCAGCACCTTCACATCAATGTCTGACGGCGTTTCACAAGCTGACCTGGTTGTAGAAGCAGCAACTGAAAATATGGAAATAAAGCTTCAGCTTTTCCGACAATTGGACGAAGCTGCACCGAAGGAAGCGATTCTTGCGTCCAACACATCTTCCATCTCTATCACCAAGATTGCTGCAGTGACCTCGAGACCTGATCAAGTAATCGGGATGCACTTTATGAATCCTGTTCCGGTGATGAAATTGATCGAAGTCATCAGAGGTTATGCAACTTCTGACGAGACCACGGAAACAATCATGACTCTTTCCAAAGAGCTTCAAAAGGTACCTGTAGAGGTAAATGATTACCCAGGTTTTGTAGCGAATAGGATCTTAATGCCCATGATTAATGAGGCGATCTATACACTTTTTGAAGGAGTAGCTGGAGTTGAAGAAATCGATACCGTTATGAAACTAGGAATGGCGCACCCTATGGGACCATTACAATTGGCGGATTTTATCGGTTTGGACGTTTGTCTCTCTATTCTGAGAGTTCTTCATGATGGTTTTGGTAATCCAAAGTATGCCCCATGCCCTCTGTTGGTAAATATGGTTGAAGCTGGATATAAAGGTGCCAAGTCGGGAGAAGGGTTCTACAAATACACTGCAGGAAGCAAGGAATTGGTTGTTGCTTCACGCTTCGCCAAGTAATCATGCATCTGGCTGTTGCTGGAAATATTGGAAGTGGAAAAACTACGCTGACTGAGAAACTCGGTCAGCACTTTGGTTGGGATATTGAGTTTGAAGCGGTCGACAACAACCCCTACTTACCTGACTTCTATGCTGACATGAAAAGGTGGGCATTCCATCTGCAGGTCTATTTTTTGAATTCTCGATTTAATCAAATCCAGAAAATTCAGCAATCCAAGAGGCCTACTATCCAGGACAGAACGATCTATGAAGATGCCTATATCTTCGCTGCCAACCTTCATAAAAGTGGATTCTTGACTCAAAGAGACTATGAAAGTTATCTGAACCTATTTAACTCCATGATTCCACATGTAAAGCCACCAGATCTCCTTATTTACCTCAAGGCAGATATTCCTAAGTTGGTTGGGCAAATCGAGAAAAGAGGTCGGGATTATGAAACCACCATGCGGATAGACTATCTCAAAAACCTTAATACTCACTATGAAGAGTGGATTTCAAATTATCAGGAAGGCAAACTCCTGATCATTGATGTAAATGAGATTGATTTCGTGGAGAAAGCAGAAGACTTTTCCTTTGTCTTAGATAAAGTAAATAGAGAGATATTTGGGCTATTCTCCTGATTGACCAATCTTTCTTAAAAACCACCTCGAGATCATTGCCCTGGTCTCTTCATCATTCTTCATAAGAAGATGATCGATTCGTTGTAGTTTTCCCCCAATCATTAGTGTCTCATACGGGCTGATCCGAACTAGTTTCAATCCATGCAATCGGGTTTGAAGATCAAGCTGTAGGGCATTAAAAGCATGTAGCTTCCAACCTGGAGCACCATCTCCATAAAAGTCCCCTGGCTCATTTCCTTCCCCAAAACAAGTCTTTGCTATTGGTGGCCCATACCATGATCTTTTATTCATTGCGACCTTCAAACAGTCTCTTTCATAAGTTCTGCAAAGCCTTCTGTAAGACTGAATAAAATCAAATTCAAACTGATCATAAATGTCAGATCTAAAGGTAGTTAACCTATATCTATTAAAGTTTGACTCATCATCATATTTAATTACGAGATTGTCAATTTTGAAGTCTAGTTTAATCTTATTCAAAAGGGGGAAGTCACCTGTCCCGCCAAGGTCTAGATAATCTTCTGCAAGCCACCCTTTGATTCGATCATCTAAAAAAGAATGATTGACCTCTAGTGAGAATTCTTCTTCAAACCGAATTTCGCTTTCCTCCAGTATTTCCTGAAATCTTCTGGTAATTAGATTGCCCATGTAATCTACTCTCCTTCTCTAATGATGTCCCAAGTATGGTCTGCAAGTAATTTCACCTCAGCAATAAAACTGGAGTAGCCTTTCTTTCTGCCCCACTCTGCAGGTGAAATCATACTTAAAAAGTCTGCACCATCATTCTTCTGATACAGAAAGTAGATATGATTAATTAAGGGTTCGAAGGAAATAGATGCCTGATAAATTCGCTCTGATATCTCTACCCTTGCCTGAATCTTCTTTGCCTGATCAGCAAGCAATTGCATTTGCTGGTAGATCTGGGACATCTGCATATCAGTTTGAGAATGCATGGCAGCCACCGCCCGTCCAGTAATCTTTCCTTTATCCTCAGGCTTGATGATGGCACTACCACTGTGATGCGCATATGGAAGCGTACCCGGATTTTCCGTGGTCTTTTCCTTCATCTTTTCAAGATCCAGCCGATCTACGTCAATCTTATTTTTCTTCATGATCTTATTCTGTGATCCGTTCTTGTAATTGAGGTTTTGAGCCTGGAAAGGTAGTTTTTCTTGAAATATCATACCCAATCCACATCATAATCAGCATGAATAGGATAAAACATATGAGGAATATTTTTTTCTTTTTCTGCATCAGAAAACATCAATGAAAATCAAAATTAAGTATTGCTAGCGATTCTGAGGGAGCTAACATGCTTTTTCCTGCTTAAATAACCGGAAAGAACAATTCCGACAAGCGCACCTAGCAAATGACTTTCCCAGGAAACACGCTCTGAACCTGGGAATATCCCATAAAAGAGGCTCCCATAAACAAGCATGACAGTAATAGATAGAAGAACCTCTCTCAAGGTCCACCTAAAGAAGCCAAAACCCATAAGAAAGAAGGCCAGCATATATACTACGCCACTGCTGCCAATATGGAATTGGGGCCTACCTGCAAGCCAAACCAATAGATTTGTAAACAGCATACCATACACCAAAACCCAACCTGCAATACGATCATAGAAATAGTATAAGACCACCGAGAGCACGGTAAAAGGAAGCAAGTTTGAGAAAAGGTGAAAAAAATTCCCGTGGATAAAAGGAGAAAGAATAACTCCAAACAATCCAAAAATTTCTCTAGGTAGAATCCCTAAGATTCCAAAATCGAGATTAAAGGATTCCTGCAAGACAAAAATCAATACCATTAACACCCCAATTCGGATAGGAATGGATAAACTCATTGAGAAGCGTTTCCAGCTGAATATTCTCATATCTATGAAATGCCTCGCTGCAAAAATTGTTTATCTTTTGTAGCCTTTTAGGGATAAGGAAGAACATGTCAGAATATTCCTATATACATACAGAATCGATATACCAGTACTTTGGAAAGGAAAACCCCGAATTGGTTAAGGAGTTAGTCACTCTCATTATTGAAGTGAATCTTGAAGAGCTCAGGTCCCTTCCTGATTTTTACCAGCAAAAGGACTATGCAACCATTAAAAAACGAGTACATAAGTCTAAACCATCACTAGGTTATATTGGAGCTACGAAAACTCTTCCTTTAATTCGTAGCATTGAAGCTGAACCTGAAAATTCTTTAGAGAACATTCAAAATCTGCTAGAGCATATCGAACATATCAGTTCTGAGCTAAAAAGCTTCCTTGCAAGGTCATATAAGGATTAAATCAAAAACATGCGTAAAACTTTCTTATCAGCCCTTTTCCTATCCATTTGCTCTTTGGTATGGGCTCAGCAAAGTGAACTCTCTGTAGAATACATTATGAGAGATCCAGCTTGGATGGGTACATTTCCTTCTTCTCCATATTGGTCTGAAGATGGCCAAACCATTTATTTTCGATACAATCGCGATAAAGATCCCGCAGACTCCCTCTACAAAATTCAACTCGGCAGCTTATCTACCATATCAAAAGTAGGACTTCAAGAAGGTCGAGATTCCAGAGGAGGAAATGGGGAATTCAATGCTGAGGGAAATGAGAGATTATTTAAGAAAGGAAACCTCATCATTGTAGAAAACCAGGAAGATGGTACCCAAGAAACCATTTTGGAATGGTTTGAGAATTTCAGTGCTCCATACTATCTCGCCGATGAAAACATTATAGCCTTTAGCTCAAAGGGAAATATTTTCACCTTGAACAGGAATACCGGTAAAGTAACCAAGGCCACAAATATCAAGGATGGCAATGCTCCCGGGGAAGGATCATCAGGCAACAACAGATCACGAGAAAAAGGCTTTGTTGAAAGAGAAAACATGGATCTTATTCAGATTCTTCAGGAAAGAGCTGAAAAAGATTCTCTTAGAAGAGCTTACAGGGAAGCAACAAGAGAAATCGATCCTGAAGAGCCTTATGCTTTCTATAAGGGTGGTAAAAATATCACGGGGCTGCGATTATCCCCTGATGCCCAGTTTGCTTATTTCAGTGTCTACAAGAGATCAAATAACAAGGCAACAGATGTTCCTAACTACCTCGATGCTTCTGGATATACCAAGGATCTTCGAGGAAGGCCAAAAGTGGGTACGCAGGGAACTACGGTAGAAATTGGATTCTATGATTTAGTAAACGATACAGTTGTTTATGCCAACCCGTCTACTTTGGAAGGGATTCAGGATTTACCAGACTATACCGCAGATTATCCCGACAAGGAATGGGAAGTGAAGGACAGGGATGTTTTCATGTCAGGCCCATATTTCTCACCTGATGG
>CAZLUY010000364.1:0-9842 GCA_964562785.1 uncultured Limnohabitans sp.
AGCAATCTGAGGTTCAGCTTACTGAAGGTATTATCAGAACCAATGATTACCTGATCGAAGCAAATAATGAATTGAAGGCCCGACAACAACTTGAGCTCCATATTCTGCAAAAGCAGAAACTACAAATTGAATACTTAACCCTTTTTGGAAAACTATGAGAATCTTTAAATCCAATCTCATTACTCTCATTCTGCTCGCCGCTGTGTGGACAGCTTGTTCTACTGAGGAAAAATCAGATGCCTATGGAAATTTTGAAGCAGTTAGCGTAACTATAAGTGCAGAAGGAACCGGAAAACTAATCGAGTTCTCTATTGAAGAGGGTCAAGAGCTTTCTAAGAATCAAGTCATTGGGTTCATTGATACAACTCAACTGCATCTGGAAAAAGAGGCTCTCATAGCTACCCTCAGGGCTATAGACGATAAACTTCAAGATGCCTCGCCAGATGTTGCCGTTTTGGTTGAGCAAAAAGCAAATGCGACAAGAGAACTGAATAGAACACGATCTCTATACGAGCAGAAAGCTGCTACTAAAAAACAGTTAGATGACATGGAAGGCCAAGTGGATTTGATTGAGAGGCAAATTGAATCTACAAAAGAGAGAATTGGTGTTGCTAATAGAGCAATCCTATCAGAAAGAGCCCCTATAGAGGCACAGATTCAGATTCTTGAAGACAAGATCGCCAAAAATGTGATTCGAACTCCAATCGATGGAACTGTACTCACCAAGATCATGGAGCCTTCTGAATTTGTCAGCTATGGTTCCCCCCTCTTTCGTATTGCCAATTTGGAGCAGTTGAAGCTTAGAGCTTATACGAGTTCTGATTTACTTCAAAAGACTAAGCTGAATGGAAAAGTAACCGTACTGATCGATGATGCTACGGACGGTTTAAGAGAGCTTTCAGGAACCGTTACCTGGATCGCGAATTCAGCCGAGTTCACGCCTAAAACCATAGAGACCAGAGAAGACAGAGTAAATCTGGTCTATGCAATTGATGTGCTTGTCCCAAATGATGGAAGTCTGAAAATTGGGATGCCTGGTGAAGTAGTTTTTGTACAGTAAGCTCAGCAATGGAAGGCATCCGGGTCAGCAATATTCACAAGAGTTTCCAGGACATCCAAGCCCTGGAGAACATCTCCTTTGACGTACACAAGGGTGAATTGTTTGGTCTTATTGGTCCTGATGGTGCTGGTAAAACTACCCTATTCAGGATTCTGACTACTCTCCTATTGGCTGATCAAGGATGTGCAGAAGTATGTGGATACGATGTCGTAGACTCCTACAAAGAAATCAGGAAGAGAGTCGGATATATGCCCGGAAAATTCTCTCTATACCAAGATCTTTCAGTAGAGGAAAACCTTTCTTTTTTTGCCACCATTTTCGGTTCGTCTATTGAGGAGAACTATGACTTGATCGCTGACATTTATTCACAGATCGAACCATACAAAAAGCGTCTGGCTGGTAAGCTCTCTGGAGGTATGAAGCAAAAGCTAGCCCTTTCCTGTGCCTTGATTCATAAACCTGAGGTCTTATTTCTGGATGAACCAACAACTGGTGTTGATGCAGTCAGCAGGAAAGAATTTTGGGAAATGCTGGCAAAGCTAAAGGAGAAAGGGATTGCCATTTTGGTAAGCACTCCCTACATGGATGAAGCCGAGCTCTGTGATCGTATTGCCTTAATTCAGAATGGACGAATTTTGGAAACCAACACTCCGGATCGGCTCAAAAAGAATTTTGATCATCCCTTGTTCGCCATAAAAACCAAGGAAAACTACACTTTCCTGAACGCCTTGAGAGAGGCTGATTTCACACATTCGGTTCTTCCTTTTGGTGAATCACTTCACCTATGCACAAAAGTGGAAATGGACATAAATGAAATCTCCAATTATTTAATGAATCATGGACTTGACTCCTTTGAAATAGCTTCAATTACACCAAGTGTAGAAGATGTATTCCTTGGGCTGAGTGAAAGAATTGAGGTAAAAGGATGAAGGAGCTAGCCATACAAGTTAAAGATCTAACAAAACGATTCGACGATTTTATCGCCGTGGATGCTATTTCCTTTGAAGTAGAAAAGGGTGAGATTTTTGGATTCCTGGGAGCTAATGGAGCAGGAAAAACTACCGCCATGCGAATGCTCACCGGATTAAGCAAACCAAGTTCTGGTGAAGGAATTGTGCTTGGGAAAAACATCCAAATACAAGCAGAGGAAATCAAGAAAAGCATCGGTTACATGAGTCAGAAATTCAGCTTGTATGATGATCTGACGGTGTATGAAAATATACGATTCTATGGAGGTATTTATGGGCTTTCCAGAAAGGAGATAAAGGAGAAGAGTCAGGAAATTCTTGAAGATTTAAACTTGGGTGAAGTTGCAAAGAAGCAAGTTCATTCGCTTCCATTAGGCTGGAAACAGAGATTGGCCTTTGCAGTAGCCATGGTCCATGATCCTGCAGTCGTATTTCTTGACGAACCAACAGGAGGTGTTGACCCTCATGTAAGACGTCAATTCTGGGAGACCATTTATCATCAGGCTTCAATGGGTAGAACGATTTTCGTGACCACTCACTACATGGATGAAGCTGAATATTGCGACCGGCTTTCCATCATGGTAGCTGGCAAAGTCGCTGCTTTGGGCACCCCAGAAGAATTGAAGAATCAGTATAGCTCAAACACAATGGATGAGGTCTTTCTAAAATTGGTCCGTTAATATGAAATCAATACTTATCGCATCCCAAACCTTACTTGTCTTATCAGTAGCTACATTACTTTTCGAGATAAATGATTCTTCTGAAAAAGTACCTACGGGTCAGCTTACAGTAGAATTGGATGATATAGAAAAGGAAAAAGGTCAGATCGTGTTTCTACTATTTGAAGATTCTGATGGGTTTCCGAATGATGTAAACAAGGCTTTAAAAAAAGGAATTGTCGCAAAATTCGGTAAAACCGCCACCTACACATTCAATGACTTGCCCTTTGGAACTTATTCCATTGCTGTTTTTCAAGACTTAGATAAAAACCTGGAAATCGCCACAAACTTTATTGGAATGCCGAAAGAACCAGTGGGTGCTTCAAACATGACTTCTATGGGTCGACCAAATTTTAAAAAGTGCTCTTTTGAATTTAAGGAGACGTCCAAAACCATAAGATTACAATTCATCTTGAAATGAAAATTTTAAAAGTTTATTGGGCATTTGTAAAAAAGGAGTTCTTCCACATTATCCGCGATAAAAGGACGCTTTTGATCCTTTTCGGGATGCCGGTGGCCCAGGTCATGATTTTTGGCTATGCGGTGACGAATGAGTTTAATGGAGCTAGCCTGGATATTTTTGATCAATCCAAGGATGAATTGAGCGAGCAATTAATACATCACTTTGAGAGCTCCGGCAATTTCAAGGTGAACCGAATTCTTTACTCAGAGGCAGAAATTGAAGCTGGATTCAAAAAGGGAGAAACCAAGCTCACGGTAGTGATACCGAAGGATTTCGCCCAGGACCTCTTATCAGGGAAAGATGTTGATGTTCAGCTATTAGCAGATGGCTCTGATCCAAACAATGCCAATACACTGGTCCGATATGCGACTACTATGCTCGGCATGTTCGAATCAAAATACTTGGGAAAAGCTCAAAGTCCATATCTCATAGACATTCAAACACGAATGCTATATAATCCTCAGCTCAAAAGTGCTCACAACTTTGTCCCTGGAACCATTGCACTCATCTTGCTAATCATCTCAGCAATGATGACATCACTAACCATTGCCAGGGAAAAGGAAACTGGTACTATGGAGATTTTACTTGTCTCTCCCCTGCCTCCAGCTTTGATTATTCTTGGTAAAGTGACACCCTATGCCTTTCTAGCCTTTCTAGATGCGATTCTAATTTTAGTTATAGGCTATTTCGTATTTGAGGTACCCATAGTAGGAAGCTTAATTCTGTTACTGAGCGTTTGCTTCATCTATTTATTGGCTGCACTGGGATTAGGTACTCTTATATCCACCGTATCAAAAACTCAGCAAGACGCTATGATGCGCTCTCTGATAGGTTTAATGATGCCTTCTATGCTATTGTCAGGATTTATTTTCCCGCTCAGCAGCATGCCTATCATCTTGCAAGGGATTGGCTCTATTGTACCAGCTACCTATTTCATTGAAATTTTGAAAGGTGTAATGTTGAGAGGTGTGGGTATTCAGTTTGTCATATGGGAAATAGTAGTTCTTATTGGAATGACTCTATTTTTCCTCCTCATGACTTATAAAAACTTCAAAATCAGACTCGAATAATATGAGGACCATCGCTTTTCTTATTCAAAAGGAGTTTATCCAGATTTTGAGGAATAAGGCCATCCTTCCTATGATGACCATTTTGCCTATTGTCCAGCTCATTGTACTCAGCAATGCTGCCTCAAACGAGATCAAGAATGTCAATGTAGTATTGGTGGATCATGATTACTCCGAATATTCCAGACTATTGACCAGAAAAGTCATTGCAAACGAAAGGTTTTCACTAGTTGAAGCTACCAATGATGAAGGTTTGGCCATGGATTTGATTCAGGCGAATAAAACTGACATTGTCCTAACTATCCCAAGTGACTTTGAAAAGGATTATCTAAAGGGCACGGCACCTGATTTACAAATCCTGGTCAATGCAATTAATGGTCAGCAGGCCACTGTTGGTTCAGGCTACTTGTCCAATATCATTGGTTCTTTCAATGCTGATCTAGCCAGTGAGCTCACCTTCATCAGACCAAGTACCGCTGTAGGTAGCATCAAAGCTAGTCCAAGGAACTGGTATAATCCTGAAATCAATTATAGCCACTTTATGGCTCCGGGGATTCTTGCAGAACTCACGGCTTTGCTAACTATTGTACTTTCCGCGATGAATGTAGTGAGAGAAAGAGAAATAGGAACCATTGAGCAAATCAATGTGACTCCCATTCAAAAATGGCAATTCATTTTAGGTAAGCTCATCCCATTTCTTTGCGTGGGTCTTTTTCTTCTTACCGTAGGTCTAATTGCTAGTAAATTGATTTTCGATATCCCAATGGTTGGAAATATCGGTCTTCTATTTGCATATGCAGTGGTAAATCTTGTGGCTGTTCTTGGCCTTGGCCTGCTCATTTCAAACTTTGCAGACACGCAGCAACAAGCCATTTTCGTTGCCTTTTTCTTTATCCTGATCTTTGTACTAATGTGTGGGCTTTTCACCCCAATCAGCAGTATGCCCAAGTGGGCTCAATATCTCACCATTCCTAATCCACTTGCTCATTTCATTTCTGTATCGCGAAAGATTCTAATGAAGGGCAGTGGGTTTGCTGACATTAAAACTGAATTCATATACACCATTATTCTGGCAATAGTCTTTAATAGTCTTGCCATCTGGAAATACAAAAAACAGTCTTAATACACCCAATATGAAAAAAGCGATTATCATCCTGGCCAAAGTTTTAGGTGCAATTGTCCTACTTCTATTCCTCACCTATGGAGTCTTCTTGATCAAGTGGAATATGGAATCAAATTCCAATATGAAGCTTGCTGGAGAAGAAGCGCCAAGGCTGAATGAGAACGGTTTTGAGTTTCGAGATCTGAATAAAAATGGAAAGCTAGACCCATATGAGGATTCCAGAGTTGAACTAGAGACAAGAATTGATGACCTGCTTTCTCAAATGACATTGGAAGAAAAGGCTGGCGCACTATTCATAAATATGATGGTGATGGCAAAGGATGGAGAATTGAGTGAAATTCCCAGCTTTTCTAATCCATTCTCATTCCTGTTAGAAACCACATCTGCACAGGTCTTGGGTAAGAATATGAATCACTTCAATGTGATGATGACTCCTACTGCAAGACAAACTGCCGTTTGGAATAACAACCTTCAGAAACTTGCTGAAAGAACACGCCTAGGAATACCTGTGACCATCGCTACAGATCCTAAACATGGTAAAGGATTAAACCTGGGAACAGCAGTAGGTACCAACTTTTTCTCAAGATGGCCTTCTCAATTAGGAATGGGGGCGACTCGAGATTCTGCCATGGTTCATGAATTTGGAGATATCGCAAGACAAGAATATTTAGCATTGGGACTTAGACTTGCCCTTCACCCAATGGCAGACATTGCCACAGAACCCAGATGGGCTAGAGCCAATGGAACCTTCAGTGAAGATGCTCATCTAGCCGCAAAACTTACAAAAGCCTATATTCTAGGATTCCAGGGAGATAGCCTGGACACGGAGAGTGTTGCGACTATGACCAAGCACTTCGCTGGTGGTGGTCCTCAGGAAGGCGGAATGGATGCCCACTTTGCGTCAGGCAAAGGACAGGCCTACCCTGGTGATAACTTGGCCTACCATGTGATTCCTTTTACAGAAGGAGCATTTAAAGCCAAGACTGCTCAGATTATGCCATATTATGGAATTCCAAATGGTCAAACGAGTGAAGAAGTCGCTTTCGCTTTCAACAAAGAGATGATCACCGATCTACTTCGAGATTCTCTGAAATTTGAAGGTGTTGTTTGTACAGACTGGGGTCTTATTACTGATATGCCGGTTAAAGAAGCATCTGCATGGGGTGTAGAGGACCTATCAGAAAAGGAAAGAGTTAAGAAAGCACTAGATGCGGGTGTTGATATGTTCGGAGGAGAATCCAGACCTGATTTGATTCTAGAGCTTCTTCAGGATGGCAGCATTGACGAGAATAGACTAGATGTATCTCTAAGAAGAGTCTTCAGGGATAAGTTCAGATTGGGCCTTTTTGACAACCCTTATGTAGATCCTGAAAACCTTGACATAGTCGGTAATCCTGAATTCAAAGAAAAGGGAAGAGAAGCACAAAGAAAGGCTCTAGTTCTTCTTAAGAATGACAACAATTTCCTTCCTCTCGATAAGGATACTAAAGTTTATATCGAAGGAATGATTGAAGGTTTGGATGAAAAATATCCTCAAATCGTATCAAGCTTAGAGGAGGCAGATGTGATCATCAAAAAGCTTCCTACACCATACTCACCACCAGTTGGAAATAACCTTCTTGAACAGTTTATTCATCAGGGAAGACTCGATTTTCCTGAGAAGGAAAAGAACGAGATTCTAGCTCTTATCAATTCAAAGCCCAGCATCAGCATTATGGAAATGGAAAGACCACCAGTGTTTCCTGAAATCAATGCAGCCAGTAAGGCGGTAATTGCAGATTTTGAATGTGAGGATGATATTATTCTAGATATGATTTTCGGAGAATTCTCCCCTAGCGGAAAGCTACCTATTGAAATTCCTTCAAGCATGGAAGCTGTTGAAAATCAAATGGAAGATGTTCCCTATGACTCCAAAGATCCGCTTTATCAATTCGGTCATGGACTTAGTTATGGCTCATCCATTAATCCAAAATGAGTTAATTCGGAAAATTAGCCAACGGCACTCCTGATTTTCCAATACAGCTTTTGGATGCTGATATAACATAATTTGACGTTTAGAAATAATTTACTGCACTCTACAAATAAAAATTTGAACATATCAAGATTTTATCTACTTTAAACGAGATTAGTTGGATTATATCCATTTCATAATCAACAATTTGAACACCCTTTTCAAATCTTTAATTAAGGTGAAATGAAAATTGGAATAATCGGAGGTACAAGTCTTGGAAAGACTCTCGGGATCAAATATTTGAACGCTGGCCTAAAAGTAGTATTTGGGGTAAGGAGTGAATTTGATACAGAACAAGCAGAGTGGAAAGTTCTAAACAGATTCTATGATAAGCTTTGCCCATACAGCTCAGCAATCATTCAATCAGACATCGTTTTAATTTGCTGTGACAATCAGCAATTCGATGAAGTTTGTGATACACTTTCCAAAACAGATCTTGAATCCAAAATAATTATCGATTGTACCAACAGTCCATATAACGATCAGCTTCAGAATCAAAATACCGCCGCCCTTCTGAACTCATGTAAGGATGCCAAAATTTTTAAGGCCTTCAACAACCTTGGTTTGGACTATCCCTCTTCAGATAAGTTAGGCGTGGTAAAAGAGACTTTTTATTGCGGAGAAGATTCACCTGAAAAGAACAGAGTCAAAAGGCTAATCGAGTTCATTGGGTTTAAGGCAATTGATGCAGGTGCTTTAACTAATTCCACCCTTCTAGAAGCTTTTTATCACCTTAGAAAAGAGATTTCATTTCATCAGCAGGCAGAAACAAACTGCCATTTCAAGTTGATTTCAGTCTAAGCTCCATTTATACCCAGATTCTTGGATATACGGTTTTCCAATTGAGCAAAATCTCAGTAGATTAGCTCCTCAAGATTAACACCCAAAAACCATCTCTATCCTTGAAAGTACTTGTCGTTGACATCGGTGGATCCAATGTAAAAATCTTGGCATCCGGCCAAACCGAACGTATCAAAATTCCATCTGGTAATGATTTTTCACCCGAACACATGATTCCTTTGATAAAGGAAAGGGCTTCCCATTGGGAATATGATGTGATTTCAATGGGATTCCCTGGTAAAGTCAAAGACAATGTTATTCATAGTGAGCCAGTCAATCTCGGACATGGATGGGAGACATATGATTTTGAAAAGGCATTTGGATGCCCGATCAAAATAATAAATGATGCTGCTATGCAGGCGATAGGAAGTTATAATGGCGGCAAACTTCTATTTCTGGGTTTGGGTACTGGTCTTGGCACAGCCATGGTAATCAAAAACACGGTTGTTCCGATAGAAGGAGGTCATCTACCCTATCGAAAAGCCACTTTCGAAAGCTACGTAGGAAAGGCTTATTACGCAGAAAAGGGCCATAAAAAATGGGAAAAGCATGTTTTCCAAACAGTAGAAATTCTTTCAGATGCTCTTCAGCCAGATGATATTGTTCTTGGTGGAGGTAACTCAAAAATTCTTACAAAGCTTCCAAAGGGCTGTAGATTAGGAACCAATAAGAATGCCTTCAAGGGAGGTTTCAGACTCTGGGAGGAAAACTTCAATTATTAAATCGATCTGAATTTTGAGGGGAAAGATACTGTGGTTAGGATTGATTATAGGGATTGGGATTTGTCTGAATCTTAATGCCCAAACTTTGCCTATTCAGCCTGTGATCAAGTCGGAGATTAAAGGCATAAATATCTTTGGGAAACCAATTGATAATCAAACCAGATGTCAACACTGGCACTCAGAACTGGATATCATTGCCATCAAATTTCACTGCTGCAATAAGTATTATCCTTGCTTTTCTTGCCATGAGGAAACTGCAGATCATGAACATTCTGTATGGCCAAAAGAAAAATTTGGAGAAAAGGCCATTCTCTGTGGTGTCTGCGGTACTGAGCTAAGTGTTACAGATTATCAAAATAGTGGCAATACTTGCCCTAATTGCTCATCAGCCTTTAATCCGGGATGCAGCAAACACTACCATCTCTATTTCGAAACAGAAGAGAGTCCTTCTCAACCCAAAGAGAATTAACAAAACTCTTTAAGGTTAAAGCCCTGATAATCATTACCCTGCATTCATTATGGTCGAATCTCTCTCAGTAAACCATGATAGAATGATGATTATTCGTTTCTTGTAGACTAAAGAAACCAAACTCCTTATGCCTAAATCAGGATTCCCAATCTATCTCTTATCAATTTTTAGCTTAATTCTATCAGCCTGCAATCCCTCAGTTGATTTATTTGATGAAAACATGAGCCAATGGGAGGAATTCGGAGAAGCTCAATGGAAGATGGAAAACGGCGAACTTTCTGGAAGCATTGAAGAAGGAGTAGGTTTTTTTGTCACCAAAGAGAAGTTCAAAGATTTTGAGCTGAACGTTCAGTTTAAGCCCGATAGTAGCATTAATTCGGGCATTTATATTCGGTGTCAA
>CAZLUY010000365.1:0-5194 GCA_964562785.1 uncultured Limnohabitans sp.
TCGTTAGAGATTCTATCACCCAAGGCAAAAATCTCTTCGAAGAAATCGTCATTTGAGAAATCGAATTCATCAACATGAAATGGTCTGCCTAAAAGAGAAATCATTTCCTTAAATACAGACTTAAAGTATTCCTGCTCGGTAGCAGAATCCTTATCAGTAATGAATTCCAGATTGAAGAAGATTTGATCCAACTCATCTTCATTTATCAATAAATCCTTTTTAATTAAAGCAAAGTATCCCTGATAAAAATCTTCTGGAATCACCTTCACACAACCAAAATCAATTATTCCGAGAGCGCCATCATCCTTGACAATGAAATTCCCAGGATGCGGATCAGCATGTACCTGCTTTATATTATGCACTTGATGATGATAAAAATCCCAAAGGGCCTGTCCTATTTGGTTTCGTAGCTCCTGACTAGGATTGGTTTCTAACCATTCCTTCAGGTGATTCCCCTCAATCCAATCCATAGTTATCACTCGCTCTGAAGAGAACTCATCGTAATATTTTGGAAAAAACAAGTTTGGAATATGGCTACAGGCTTCAGATATCTCTCGCGATCTGGTGATTTCCAAGTCGTAATCTGTTTCTTCTAATAGCTTCTCCTCTACCTCAGCCATATAATGATCTAGCTCTCGCTCATTCATATTTAGCAATCTAAGGGCAAAAGGCCTCACTAACTTTAAATCTGAAGAAACAGAGTCTGCTACTCCAGGATATTGAATTTTCACTGCGAAAACCTGATCCTTTATGGTTGCCTTATGGACCTGTCCAATGGAGGCTGCATTTACCGCAGATCTTGTGAAAGTTTCAAACAACTGTTCCGGAGTCTTAGAGAAATATCTCCTAAAGGTCTTAACCACCAAGGGATAACTTAATGGAGGAGCGGAATACTGGGCCATAGTGAACTTGTCTTGATAAGCTCTTGGCAAAAGATTCTTATCCATAGACATCATCTGTGCTACTTTCAGCGCTGACCCCTTTAATTGACTCAAAGAATTATAGATGTCCTCTGCATTATTCTGATGAAGCTCCTCTTTTTGAAGCTCAGGGTTCACCATTTTTCTAGCATAATGCTTCACATAATTCCCCCCTACTTTAGCACCTGTAGAGATGAACTTTGCAGCCCTCTGGACTTTCGATACGGGTATCGCCTCCTGCTCATTTACCTTCGTTCCCATCACTTCTTATTTGGATTGATAAATAAACTTGGCAAAATCGATAAAGGAATCAAGCGCGCTTTTTCCCATAAGGTCAAACCCCAGATTCACGCTTTTCTCAATAGCTGCATCAGTTTTCTCAAACCTTGGAGTAGTGTCTTCAATCCAAAAACGGAACACGAACCAAACTTGGATCCATAATGCTTCATCGTAGCGATCACTAATGATTGGTCTACTAGCAATCTCCTCAGTTTCCTTCCCTTCTAAAAGAATTTCATTGGCAAATTCCTTGAAGCGCTCTTTAAATTCCTTGGCTTCTGTTGGCAGCTGAGTAAGCGTTGACTTTTTGTCACTATATAAGCTGAGTAGATAGGACCGGTTATTCTTTAGCTCCTCAATCCATGTAAATAGAAAGCTTAAAAATTTTTCCCTTGCGCTGTACTCTTTAAATACTTCCTGTCCTTCCACAAGGGCCAGCGTATTTTCAAAGATATCTACCCAGATAGTCGATTTGATGGATTCAAATGATGTGAAGTAATTGTAAAAATCACTTTCCTTCATTTTCAGACTTTTCGCAAACTTAAATACCGACTTGGGCTCGGCTCCATGCTCCAGAAACTCCTGCTTATACCCTTCAATAATCAGCTTTCGATAGTCTTTTTTTGTAGTTTTTTTGGCTGTTTTAGTTTCCATACTTTATCCTAAATTCAAGTAAATAACAACCAAATGAGGAAAGGGGTTTGAAAAAGCAAAAAAAAACCAGATGTATCATCTGGTTTCACTTTTATAACTGGGTCAGCGTTTACTTCACCTTTTCAATCACTAGGTTATGATTAGTGTAAATACAAACATCTGCAGCGATATTCAAGCTCTCTCTGACCATTTCTTCAGCAGTCAAATCAGGGGCAAATTTCTTCAAAGCTCGAGCAGCAGACTGGGCGTACATACTACCTGATCCAATGGTCGCTATTTCCATATCTGGTTCTATGACATCCCCAGTACCTGAAATAATCAAGATATCTTCTTTGTCGGCCACGATCATCATCGCCTCTAGCTTACTGAGCATCCTATCCATGCGCCATTCTTTGGCAAGTTCAACTGCTGCCCTTTTCATATTATTTCCGAAGGCTCCTAATTTTTCTTCGAACTTCTCTAAAAGTGTAAATGCGTCGGCTGTTGATCCTGCAAAGCCTGTAACAATATTTCCTCCCTGCAGCACTCTTAGTTTTTTGACGCTGCTCTTTGCAACGGTATTACCCAGAGTTGCCTGTCCATCTGCGCCAACAACTACTTCTCCATTATGTCGAATTGCGACGACCGTCGTTGATTTAAGTTTTTCCATCATACCCGTGACTTATCAATTTTTATACAAAAAAGAAAAAAGTCCTGAAATCAGGACTTTTTGACAGTTTAGCTTTTCAATTAGACAAGAATCCTAACTGGATCTTCAAGCAAGCTCTTTAAGGTAAGGAGGAAGGCAGAACCTACCGCTCCATCAACTACCCTGTGATCACAGGAGAGAGTAACCTTCATGACATTACCAATCTGCATTTCTCCATCCTTCACGATTACGGTTTGCTTAATTCCTCCAACAGCAAGAATACATGCATCTGGTGGATTGATAATCGCTGTAAACTCTTCTATTCCGAACATTCCAAGATTAGAGATGGTGAATGTATTTCCTTCCCAATCCTTAGGTTGAAGTTCCTTATTCTTGGCCTTTCCTCCCAGAGACTTAGCCTCAGTAGAAATTTGAGACAAGGTTTTGCTATCTGCAAATCGAATCACTGGCACAAGGAGTCCTTCCTCCACAGCTACAGCCATTCCAATGTGGACATGATCATTGTATCGGATCTTGTCTCCTAACCAACTGGAATTAACCTTTGGATGCTGACGAAGAGCGGCAGCAGATGCCTTGATCACCATGTCATTAAAGGAAATCTTAACTGGGGCAATTTCATTCATGCTCTTTCTTGCCTCAATCGCCTTATCCATATTGATTTCCATAGTCAAATAGAAGTGTGGAGCCTGGAACTTACTTTCAGCAAGTCGCTTAGCAATCACTTTTCTCATTTGACTAACATTCTCTTCATGGAAGCTTTCCTGACCGATGGCTGGAGCAGTGACAGCAGCAGCCTGTGGTGCAGCAGCAGGAACATAATTTTCGATATCCCTTTTAATCACTCTTCCACCTTCTCCGGACCCTGGAACCAAACGGATATCGATACCCTTTTCCTCAGCCATTTTCTTCGCAAGTGGAGAAGCTTTCACTCTCTCACCGTTCACAGCTGCAGGAGCAGCTACTGGCGCTGGTGACGGAGCACTTGGGATAGATTCTGCCTTTGGAGCAGGAGCCTCAGGTGCAGCAACCGGAGTTGGCTCTGGTGCTGGTTGGCTTGCGGCAGCTTGTGCTTTAAGAAGGGTTTCAAAGTCAGCTCCCTTTTCCCCTATCACAGCAATAACTCCATCTACAGGAACACTATTGCCGGCTTCTATACCTATGTGAAGAAGAACCCCATCTTCATAGGACTCAAGCTCCATGGTTGCCTTATCTGTTTCAACCTCGGCAATAACTTCACCGGATTTAATTTCATCACCTTCTTTCTTCAACCAGGCAGCAATTGTTCCCTCTTGCATGGTATCAGACATTTTCGGCATCGTAATTACCGTTGCGGCAATATTTGACGTATCAATGGCCTCTACTGCTGGTGCAGGAGTAGCTGCTTCTTCAGCCGGCGCCTCTTGAGGTACTGCGGGTGCGGACTCTGCCGCTTGTCCGTTTGATGAATCATTTAAAAGGTGCTCAAAAGATTCTCCTTTTTCGCCTATGACAGCTATTACCCCATTCACAGGAACAGAGTCTTTTTCATTCACTCCTATATGAAGAAGAACACCCTCATCATAAGACTCGAGTTCCATGGTTGCTTTGTCAGTTTCTACTTCAGCAAGAATATCTCCTGGCTTAACCTCATCCCCTACTTTCTTTAACCATGCTGCGATTACCCCTTCTTCCATAGTATCGCTCATTTTTGGCATTCTAATTATCTCGGCCATATTTTCCTCTCAGGTTCAATGTTTGAAGTCGGTAAAAATAGTTTGAATAAACTCTTTATTCAAATATAAAACTTAATTTCCGACTCCTGTTCCAACTACGAAATCCACCTTCGAAATGCCTGTAAAAAAGGATGTTTTTTACCAAAGACCTAAGTGGCTGTTTAACGGGCATTTAGAAACAATTTATCCTGCGCTATTTCGAAAGGTAAAATTGGCAGCACCTTCAAAAGAGAGGATTTCAACAGAAGACGAGGATTTTCTTGATCTTGATTGGTACAAGCGTGGAAACAAAAGGCTTGTAATAGTCAGTCACGGTTTGGAAGGGAGCAGTGATCGTGCTTATATGCTGGGAATGTCCAAGGCCTTTTTAAATGCTGGTTTTGATGTCCTAACATGGAATTTCAGAGGCTGCGGCCCTGAACTCAACAAACAAGTGATTTTCTACCATTCAGGTGCCACCTATGATTTAGATAAAGTCATTCAGCACTCCGAGTCTGAGTATAAAGAAATTATATTAGTAGGATTCAGTCTTGGCGGTAACCTCACACTAAAGTATTTAGGAGAAGACAGAAAAAGATCGGAGAAAATAAAAGCTGGGGTTGCAATTTCTGTCCCGCTACATCTGGCTAGTTCTTGTGAAAAAATCTCTACCAGAGAAAATTTTCTCTACAGCCGAAGGTTTTTGAAAAGTTTGAAAGCTAAGGTCCTTAGGAAAGCCGAAGTTTATCCAGACACTATACCGGTGGATGTCCTCAAAAACATAAAAACATTATCAGGTTTCGATGATGTATTCACTGGCCCTTTTCATGGATTCACAGATGCTGCAGATTATTATGCATCGAATAGTTCAGTGTTTTTCTTGGAAGGAATTCAGATACCCACATTGATTCTTAATGCTAAGAATGACCCCTTTTTAAGCAAAGAATGCTTCCCTGAAAAACTGGCCGGAAAATTGTCAAATGTGACCCTTGAAACTCCAA
>CAZLUY010000366.1:0-2842 GCA_964562785.1 uncultured Limnohabitans sp.
AGAAAGTGAAAGTCGAAAGGTTTATCTTTAAATTTGTAGACAAACGATAGCTCCTGTGTACAAGTCTCTTCTCAAACCCCTCCTTTTTTTAAAAAAACCTGAAGACGCCCATTATTTCACTTTTGACCTTACCAAGTTCGGTTTCAATCTCCCAGGGATTAATAGTGTAGTAAAATCGACTTTTCAATTTGATGACAAAAGATTAGAGCGAGAGGTCTTTGGGATAAAATTCAAGAATCCAGTTGGGCTTGCAGCGGGCTTTGATAAAGACGCCCGATTAATTGATGAAATGGCCATGCTGGGCTTTGGTTTTATTGAGATTGGAACCTTGACCCCTAAACCTCAACCTGGGAACCCACAACCACGGCTTTTTAGATTACCAGAAGATGAGGCTTTGATCAATCGAATGGGCTTCAACAATGGAGGAGTACAGGAAGCCGTCGGTCGACTTAGGAAAAGAAAATCTGATGTCATCGTCGGTGGAAACATCGGTAAAAACAAAGTCACTCCAAATGAGAATGCGGTGGATGACTATCTTTACTGTTTGGAGCAGCTGCATCCATGGGTAGATTATTTTGTGGTAAATGTTAGTTCGCCCAACACACCTAATCTTCGGGATCTTCAGGAAAAAGAACCTCTCAAGGCCTTGCTAACAGCAGTGAAAGAAGCGAACGATCAAAAAGAGAAATCTAAACCTATTCTTCTCAAGATCGCACCTGATTTAACAGATGGCCAGCTTGATGATATTGTAGAAATCGTTTTGGATACTGGAATTGACGGAGTGATTGCCACCAACACCACGATTGACAGAAGTCAGTTGACAACGAATCCAACCGAGGTTGAAGCTATGGGAGCTGGTGGTGTAAGTGGTAAGGTATTGAAGAATAGAAGTACTGAAGTAATCAGTTACCTCCACAAAAAATCCTTGGGTGCATTTCCAATTGTCGGTGTAGGTGGAATTTATTCCGCAGAAGATGCAATCGAAAAATTAGAAGCCGGGGCCAGTCTTGTTCAGGTTTATTCAGGAATGATCTACGAGGGGCCTGGTCTGATAAAGCGAATCAAAAAAGGCTTATTGGCTCATTTTTTGAGCTGATAAATTTTTGTTCCATCATTAGCTTTATCTTAATACAGCACCTTCACCTAGTCTATGGCCACCACTAAGCCCAGAACAAATACTTTTAGAAAAAAGGGAGAGAAAACTAAAAAATCAAGGTCTAAAAAGTCTGGAGGTGGATTTAGCCTGCCTACGATAAAGAGTACCAAGCTTGTATTGGCTTTAGGAATCGTTTTGATTTCAGCCTCAGTTTTTCTATTTATTGCCTTCCTAAGCTACCTGCTGAGTGGTCCTCAAGACCAGAGTCTGGTAATGAATGACGATGGTCAATCTGCGATGGAAATTGCCCGAGACTCAAGCAACTGGCTTGGATACCTTGGGGCTCAAGCATCACACTGGCTCATATATAGATGGTTTGGTATTGCTGCATTCTTATTCCCGCCATTCCTTTTCATTCTCGGGGTTCGAATGGCATTCAAAACCAAAATCATTTCATTGGCCAGGTACTCGGCGTTTGCATTATTCTTCACTTTTTGGCTGGGTTTGCTTTCAGGCTACATTGTCATTCTGGTTCAAGGCTATTCCTATTGGAGTTTCCTTTCAGGAGGGTTCGGCTATGAATTGGCAAAACTTTCAGCCGATTTCTTAAGCTGGGGCACATTCATCTTACTGGGTGGCTCACTCATCATTTTCTCTATCTTCTTTTTTGATATCAATAGTCTGGAATGGTTCTCCTCAAAAACAAAGGATGACCTGCCTTCAGATGAGCAAGACGAAGAGGAGATTCCAGGGGAAATGCAACCTATCGAGCCTTTAGCTGGTGCCAATCCATTTGACGAGGCGAATGAGCCCGAAATCAAAGATGAATATCAGGAAGAGGAGAAAGAAGAGGTCGATGATGGCTCCTTGTGGGAGATAAAGACAGAAGAACCTGAAAAAGAAACTGCTCCAAAAAAGGAAATAGAGCTCTCGGCAGTCAATATTCTTGAAGAAAAACCTGAAGAGAAGCCAAAATCTTTCTCAATCGAAAAAACTCAGGAAGAAAAAACGGCGAAAGAGGTTGAGAATCTAGATGCTTATGATCCTACACTTGATCTAGCCAAATATCAGTATCCAACGCTAGATCTTTTAAATGAATATGACCTACAAAAAGTAACCGTCACCCGACAGGAGCTTGAGGAGAATAAGAATAAGATTGTTGAGACCCTGGAAAACTTCAAAATTGGAATCCAGGAGATCAAAGCGACTATCGGTCCTACCGTAACCCTTTATGAAATTGTTCCTGAGCCAGGTGTCAAGATTTCCAAGATCAAAAACCTTGAAGATGACATCGCGCTGAGCCTTGCCGCCTTAGGAATTAGAATAATTGCCCCTATCCCAGGAAAAGGAACAATCGGTATTGAGGTCCCTAATAAAAACCGAGAATTAGTCCCAGCACGAGCCGTATTGGGAACTGAAAAATTCTTGAAGTCTGATAAAGACTTACCTATTGCTTTGGGTAAGACCATTTCAAATGAAGTCTTCGTTGCTGACCTGGCCAAAATGCCACACTTACTTATGGCTGGAGCAACGGGTCAGGGTAAGTCCGTAGGTCTAAACATGATCCTCGCCTCCTTGGTCTACAAGAAGCATCCTGCCCAGTTAAAGTTCGTTCTTGTCGATCCAAAAAAGGTAGAACTTTCATTATTCAACAAAATCGAAAGACACTTCCTGGCTAAACTCCCAGACGCTGAAGAGGCAATTATCACAGATACCAAAAAGGTTATTTACACCCTGAACTCCTTA
>CAZLUY010000367.1:0-3607 GCA_964562785.1 uncultured Limnohabitans sp.
CGTGATGATGGTCTAGACTTGACCGATCCTTACCCTGTGGGTGTCACTACCATCACCTGGAATGTCACTGATGTCAATAATGTCGATGCAGTGGCTGTCGTTCAAACCATCACCGTCAACGATACGCAAGCCCCAGTAATCACTTGCCCTCAGAACATCTCCACCACGGTGCCATTTGGAGAAACTGGCAAGGTGATTACTTATGATCTACCAATCGCTTCAGACAATTGTGGTGAAGTTACTATGACCTTAATTGAAGGGCCTGAAAGCGGTAGCACATTCCCATTAGGTATTACTCAAGTTATTTACGAAGCGAAAGATAATGCAGGAAATTCTTCTCAATGCACCTTTATTGTAACCATTGCTGAAAGTGCTGACAACATCCCACCTGTATTTGAGAATTGCCCACTGGATTTCTCCGTATCTGTAGATCCGAATAATTGCGGAGCGAACGTGTCCTGGAACTCACCTGTTGCTTCTGACAATAGTGGCGCGGTTAGTTTGTCGAGCAACTTCAATTCTGGAGACCTCTTCCCTGTTGGAACTACCCAAGTCATCTACACGGCAACCGATGCTGCTGGAAACACTGCTGTCTGTCAGTTCAATGTTACTGTGGTCGATGACCTAGCTCCTTCCATCGAATGTCTAGAGAATATCATTGAATCTGTGGCATTCGGTCAGGTAGGCAAAGTGATTGAATTTGAGAATCCGATCTTTACAGATAATTGTCCTGGGGTAGCTATCCAACAAATTGCAGGACCTGCAAGTGGATCAGTATTCCCACTAGGAATCACCGCAGTGACCTTTGAGGCTAGCGATGCTGCAGGCAATACAACTCAATGTAGCTTCGAAGTCAATATCACAGCTGATGGTGATCTGATTGATCCAGTCTTCGATTCCTGCACAGAAGACATCTCCGTATCTGTAGATCCGAATAACTGTGGTGCAAATGTATCCTGGAGCTTACCGATTGCTTCAGATAATAGTGGATCAGTTGATTTGACGAGCAATTTCAATTCTGGAGATTTCTTCCCTGTGGGTACTACTTTGGTCACCTATACAGCAACCGATGCTGCTGGGAACACTGCTGTCTGTCAGTTCAATGTTACTGTGGTCGATGACTTAGTTCCTTCCATCGAATGTCCAGAGAATATCACTGAATCCGTGCCATTCGGTCAGGTAGGCAAAGTGATTGAATTTGATCCTCCGATTGGTTCAGATAATTGTCTGGGGATAGCTATCCAACAAGTGGCTGGGCCGGCTAGTGGATCAGTGTTCCCTCTTGGAATCACCACGGTGACCTTTGAAGCTAGCGATGCCGCAGGCAATACCTCTCAATGTAGCTTCGAAGTCAATATCTCAGCCGATGGTGATCTGATTGATCCAGTCTTCGATTCCTGCACAGAAGACATCTCCGTATCTGTTGATCCGAATAACTGTGGAGCGAACGTGTCCTGGAACTCACCGATTGCTTCAGATAATAGTGGATCAGTTGATTTGACGAGCAACTTCAATCCTGGAGATCTCTTCCCTGTGGGAACTACTCTGGTCACCTATACAGCAACCGATGCTGCTGGCAATAAGGCTACTTGTCAATTCAATATCACTGTAGTGGATAATGAAGCGCCAAAGCTTACCGTTCCTGGAGATATAGAAATCTCTCTTGAAGCAGGTCAAACTTCGATTAGCGGAATTGATCTTGGTGAAGCGATAGCTACGGATAATTGTGGTGAAGTCTCTATTACCAATAATGCTCCTTCAGAATTCTTTGAAGGTACTACTGAAATAATCTGGATGGCTGAGGATCAGGCTGGAAATATGATTACCGGATCACAGCTAGTAATTTTGACTTCTTCAGATTGCATTCTTAACTGGGATATCATTGATTCAGTTGAATTGAGCCTAAGCTCAGAAGGTCAAGTTCAATTAGATCTCGACCTATTTGATCAAGGCACAACCAGTACATGTGGACCAGTTAGTTTGTCCATCAGTAAAACTGATTTTGGTTGTGAAGATATAGGAGTTAACAAGGTAACTGTGACTGCCACTGGTGGATTTGGTTTACCTCAGTCAAGAGAAATTTCGGTAATAGTAAAAGATGAGGTTGTTCCAGTTTGGACCACACCATCTGGCAATCTTGACAGGACTATTACTTGTGCGGATGAAGATTCTCTGAGCTCGGCGCAGCAACTGAGCCCTATACCTTTTGATCAGTGTGGGGTTGCTTCTTTAGAAAAGATTTCAGGTGAATTCATACCTGATGGAGACTCTAACTCTGGGTCTATTACCAACACCTGGATAGCTCAGGATAAGTATGGAAATAGCTCAGAGGTTTATACTCAAATCATCACTTTCCGTGAATTTGAAATCGATGCCTCATCAAGTAGCAAGCCTGTTTTACTGGGTCAAACAGCTACACTTTCCGCACAGGTATTCCCATCTGATCAAGGTGTAGAAATCCATTTCTCTCTTGATGATGTTTTTGTAGGCACCTCTCTCACGGATGCTTCAGGAATTGCCCGGTTGGAAGTTGAGGACCTTAGTCTGGGTGTTTACAAAATTACCGCTGAAACTGGAGAAGGCTGTTCTACTTCAGTAGCATACCTGCCTATCTACGACGGAGGTGGAAGTTTTGTGACTGGCGGAGGCTGGATTTACTCACCCAAGGGAGCTCTTGAAGCATCCGAGCTAAGTGGCAAGGCGAATTTTGGATTTGTTTCCAAGTATAGAAAAGGCTCGAGTCAAGTTGATGGTAACACTGAATTCCATTTTAAGGCCGGGAACTTAAGATTCAAATCTAGGCTGCACGAAGCTGGTTCATTAGTTATCTCTGGTAAAAAAGCTACCTACAGAGGAGAAGGTGAAGTAAATGGTCAAAGTGGCTATAGATTCACGCTGGTAGCATTTGACGGCCAAGCGAATGGAGGCACTGAACCAGATAGGTTCAGAATAAAAATCTGGGGGCCTAATGGTATTGTATATGATAATGCAAGAGGAGAAGATGAAAACTCAAATGAAGCAACAATCTTGGGTGGTGGATCAATTGTCATTCACAGGAAAAAAGGAAAATTCAATAGAGAAATTATTCCTCAATTATTGACTGTACCATGGAACACTGAAATAATTGAAATTGAACAAAAACTAGAAGAAACTATCACTAAAGAATATCCAGAATATTCATTAAATATAGATTTAGACACAAGTGATTTTGATCCTTTAGCGGCAGGATATTATTTGATTCCTGTCTCAATAATGGAGAATGAATGGATTGAGAATACATCTGAAATAGAATTAAATATTCTAGTGCTTGATAAAGCCAAGCCAGAGGAAATCAGACTCAGCGAGTCAACATTCACTGAAGATCTTATTTCTGGACAGCTCCTTGGGGCCTTGTCTACCATGGACAGAGAAGATGACATCCATGAATATAAGATTGACCGAAATCCGGATCTTGAATTGACAGGTAATCAGATTTATTGGAAGGGTGAGTTACTTCCTGCTCAGATTTCCTTCAAAGTGACTAGTACGGATAGAGCAGGTCAATCAATTTCAAGAGAGATTCAACTGTTAAGGGAAATTCACGATCAGGAATTCCTGTTATTCCCTA
>CAZLUY010000368.1:0-3387 GCA_964562785.1 uncultured Limnohabitans sp.
CAAGAGAAACGGACTACTTCCTTTAGAGAGTTTTCATGGGTCTGCGATGTTATTAGATCAACAGGGAGTGCTTTGGATTCCAAGATTTTCCTACGGTATAAGTAAACTAAATTTTTTCCAGTCCGACTTTGGGCTCCAAAGAGATGAATCCGGCAAGGTGGTAGCTGATGTGCTTTCTGCAGTTGAAATGGAGGATGGATCTTATTGGATTGGAGCAAGGACGTCATTGGAAAAAGGACTCATTCATTATTCGGCGGATGGAAAACAAATCCTAAATCGTATAGGCGCAGAAAAAGAGAGACCCGGACCAGGTAAATCAATCGGAAAAGGATTAAGCCATCCTTACCCATGGGCACAGCTGTTCACAGCTAAAGGAGAGTTTTACGTTGGAACTGGTTCGCCCGGAGCCAATAATGGAGGACTAAATCGAATCGATTTAGAATCAGGATTGATCACTCGCTATAAGCATGATTCTAATGACCCCAAGAGCCTCTCTTCCAATTGGATTTACAACATATTTGAAGACGCTCAAGGCATTCTATGGATAAGCCATAATAAAGGGGTGGATTCCTTTGATCCAAATACAGAAGAATTTCAAAAACTGGAGGTCCCTGGTTACTCAGGAAGAATTTCTTCTCATTTCATGGACAAGAATGGTCGACTGGTTCTTTCTATAGAAGGCAGTGAGGAAGCTGTAGTTCTTCTTGATACCAAAACCGGAGATTTTACTTTTCCCAATTTGGAAATTAACAGACCTGATTTGGGACTCGACAAGGAAATTGGCTCTAATGATTTTTGGACCCCACCAGTTTTAGATACAAAAGGAAGAGTTTGGTTCACAACTGATTTGGGATTTGGCTATACCAATGAAAGCTATAAGGAACTACTTCATTGGGTGTTCTTTAAGGATTTTGAGTTTCCTGAAACACGAATTAATGCCATTTCCTTTGATCAAAATGGGAACGCCTTCTTCGCTACTACCAATGGGATTATCAAATACAATCCAGATACTCAAGAAAGTCTGAGGTTTGGTCTGGAAAGAGGCTTGCAGTCCAATCGCTTTGGCACTTTAAACTACAGAGGTCCTTCTGGCAATATTTATTTCTCAGGATCAAGCGGGATCAACATCTTTAACCCAGATCAAATAACCCAAAACCCATACCCGCCGGAAATTATTATCAGAGAGATTACTCTTGATGGGATAGTCTGGAAGGGTCTTGATGAAACAAATCAAGAATCCCCGACTCATACGATTTCTAAGCTGGTAATTCCTCCTAAAACCACTACCCTTGCCATCGCATTTTCAAGTATTCATTTTGGCGGTGACGGTCGAAATCAGTCAGAATATAGACTAGTCAATTTCGATGAAAACTGGCAGCAGGCAGGCAATACGGGTACTGCTATTTTCACAAACCTACCAGAAGGAAATTATAGGCTCGAGATTAGGTCCAGTAACCTGGATGGGGTGATAACTCCGGAATTCAAGACTTTGGAAATTGAGGTGCTTCCCCCCTGGTACCGAACATGGTGGGCCTATTTGATTTATGGAATTCTCTTCATTCTACTTCTGAGATTTGCCATTCTTGACCAAAGAAGAAAAGCCACGAAGAAAGAAAGAGAAAAGGCAAAGGATAAAGAATTGGCTCAGGCAAAAGAGATTGAAAAAGCTTATACCGAATTAAAATCCACCCAAGCCCAGCTTATCCAATCAGAGAAAATGGCTTCTCTTGGTGAACTGACAGCAGGGATCGCTCATGAGATCCAAAACCCCCTCAACTTTGTCAATAACTTCTCGGAAGTTTCGGAAGAGCTGGTCGATGAAATGAACGAGGAATTGGAAAAAGGAGACATAGAGGAAGCCAAGTTCATCGGGAAAGATCTCAAAGAAAACCTGTCCAAAATCAACCACCACGGTAATCGTGCTGGTGCTATCGTGAGAGGCATGCTCGAGCATAGCCGAAAGTCTGAGGGCGAAAAGGCTCCAACAAACCTGAATGCACTGGCTGAAGAATTCCTAAAGCTTTCATATCACGGACTGCGGGCAAAGGACAAGAGCTTCTCTTCAGATTATCAACTAGAACTGGACCCAAGCCTTCCTGAGGTTGAGGTCAACGCTCAAGACATTGGAAGAGTCATCCTCAACCTGATCAACAATGCTTTTTATGCAGTGGATGAAAAGGCTAAAACTGGAATCGCCAATTATCAACCAACCGTGACCGTCTCCACAACATTCACCGCTTCTTCAGGAGGAGCTGGGAATGGGCAAGTTACACTCTCCGTTTCCGACAACGGCTCCGGTATTCCTGATTCCATCAAAGAAAAAATCTTCCAGCCATTCTTCACGACAAAACCCACAGGTTCCGGAACAGGTCTAGGCCTAAGTTTAACCTATGACATTATAAAGTCCCATGGTGGGGAAATCCAAATTCATAGCGAACCAGGTTCAGGCGCAACCTTCATCATCAGCCTTTCAAACTCATGAAAAAACTCTCCGGGCTCTTTACTTTTTTGATTATTCTCGCTCAGCCCCTGCTGGCACAGGACGAGGTAGTGACACTTGATGAAGAAATGTTTCGATCCCATCAGCGCATTTTTCTGGCGCCATTGGACGGTTGGCTTTTCAAGCAAGGCCATGATCCCAAATGGGCTGATCCCGAATTTGATGTTTCTACCTGGGAAAAAATGAACCCAACAGCCATAAGCCCGGAGATGGAGGATGAAAACGGAAGAATTGAGGGCTGGTTTCGGATTAAAATCCAAATGGATGATTCTCTGAAAGATCTTCCCATGTATTTGAATAGAAATCTTTGGGCAGCAACAGATATCTACCTGGATGGTCAGTTGATTCAATCCTTCGGTGATACGGGTGATCCTTATAAGGCTTTCAACCCGGTTCTTAAATACCCACAAGTCATTGATATCGATTTGGGTAGAGAATACGTTCTCGCAGTTCATTTTGTGGATTGCGAGTCTACCTTTACGCAACGAGAAATCCGTCTTAAACCTGAAAATCTAGAATCATTCCTGAATCTCACGGGGCCTGCCTTTGTGCAGTGGGTTGAAAGAGATCATAAACAAACCCACATCTATGTTACCCTTAGCATAGGAGTTTCTTTTTTACTGTTTTTCTTGTATTGGTTTCTGGTCTACCTCAATCCCGACCAAAAGATTTTTCGCATTATCGCCTGGTATACTACGGCCGTTTTGATCGGAACTCTGGTAATATTCGGACACACCATATTTGAGATGTCCTATACACTTGAAAAGGTAAGGTTTGTTCTTTTTGTTACTTTCCAGGCCATTATGACCCTTTTTGGGTTACTGATTTTGGAGTGGGTACTTACCCAGAAAGTATCTAAGACCTCTTGGGTGCTTCTTCCTATAATC
>CAZLUY010000369.1:0-7420 GCA_964562785.1 uncultured Limnohabitans sp.
CGAATATGTGATCTGGGACGGCGTGAATGATGACGAGAGGCATGCAAAAGCTTTAGCAAAATTCTGTAAGGTTATCCCGTCAAAGGTGAATATCATTCAATACAATCCTATTGATGAAGGCGAATTCAGGCAGGCTAGTCAGGAAGCCGTGGACATGTACGTTCGTGTATTGGAAGGTCAAGGGATTGTGGCAAAAGTTCGTAAATCCAGAGGGCAGGATATTGATGCGGCCTGTGGTCAGTTGGCGAATAAGAATGAGGTCGCTGAGATCTAACCTAGAATTGGATTTACATAAATCTTAGTTATTTTGGATTGTAGTCCAATATCCAGAGTACCTACATGCGATTATTTTTTTGTCTAACCCTAGCGTTTCTGCTATGGGCTGATCTTCGTGCCCAATCCTTGCCTGATAGGATTCAATCTTATTTTGACACTTATCAATCAGAATACCCTGTCGAAAAGGCATATCTGCATTTTGATAAGCACCTCTATGGACTGGGGGAGGATATCTGGTTTAGCGCTTATGTGATGGCTGGAAGCGCCCATACTCCATCACCCATTTCCCGGCCGCTGAAAGTAGACTTATTTGATGGTGCTGGAAATCTCTTTCAATCGCGATTAATCAGGCTTGAAAATGGTAGGGGAGAAGGTAATTTCTCCCTGCCAAAATATGCTCAGGCAGGGGTCTACCGCATTGTGGCATACACCTCATGGATGAAAAACTTTGGGCAAGAACATTTTTTTGAGGGTGAAGTAACCGTCGTAAATCCTCAAGAAAAGCAGTTTTTACCTAAAGTTGATTTTTCTGAAATCAAAACCGAGAACGGGAAGACTAATTATAAAACCGAGCTCTTGATAGTGGATTACAATGGGCAGCCACTTTCCAACAAAAGAATAAGGCTGGTTTTGAAGACAGCTCAAGATGTCATTTCCGATAAGGAGATTTTACTTAATCAGGATGGAGAGGCAAAATTCAGCCTTGAAACCCTGGCTACAGCCTATTCTTCCCAATACATAGAAATAATGGTTTTGGAGGAGGAGACTTTTGGGATAACACAGAGCGTTCGGCTGCCTTATAGCCTGGAATTTGCGGACATTCAGTTCTTGCCTGAAGGAGGGAATTTGGTAGAGGGTAAAAAAAACAACATAGCATTTAGAGGAATTTATCCAGATGGGACCCCGGTTACTTTTAATGGGAAGATTCTAGAAGATTCTCTTATCACTTTTGAAAGCAATTTCGCGGGTTTAGGGAAGTTTCAGTTGAACCCAAAGAAAGGGCCATACAGAGCAGAAATTACCAATCCAGCAACCGGAGAGAGTAAAATTGTTGATCTACCAGTGGCGGCAAAGGAGGGTTTGTGTTTACAAGTGGTCAATAACCCAAAGGCGTCTTATGTAACTGCTTTTATTCAGGGAACAGAGGGTTTTGGCAAGTTGCTTTTGGTAAGTCAAACCAGAGGAATCCTCAATTATATGATTCAAGGTGAATTACAGAATGGAGTTTGGGGAGCCCGTATCCCAAAGGAAAATCTGATCTCCGGGATAAATAACATTACGATTACCCAAGAAGACGGCAAACCCTTAGCTGAAAGAAAATTCTTCTATATCTCTGAAAATGACGTAATGGATTTATCTCTTGAGGTTAAAGGCGAGCTTCACAAACGATCTAAAATTGAAGTGGAAATAGAGAGCCTTTGGGCAGAATCTGCAAACCCTGGCTCCTTTTCTTTTTCTGTTTTGGATGCTGATCAGGTAGAGCTATCAGATATTCATGATAACATATTTAGCAGCTTCCTTATTTCTTCAGACCTCAAAGGAAGTGTCTTTCAACCGGGGCAATATTTTAGAAGTGATGGCCAAGTGGATATAGAAGCACTAGATCTGGTTATGCTCACTCATGGATGGTCTCGTTTCGAATGGGAGCATATCTTGTCTGAGACTTATCCTAAGATTGAAAATTTTATTGAGCGTGGGATTAATATTGAGGGTCAGGTTTCTAAAAGAATTGAAACTTTCAGTCGTCTAAAGGGAGGCGTAATTAATGCGATAGTAGGTGAGGGGATAGAAATTCAAAGTGCCCCTTTTGGAAGTGATGGACGCTTCATGTTCACAGAAATGGACTATATGGATACGGCTACCGTGACTATTACCGCGAAGGACAAAAGGCTTCGAAATTACCTGAATATAGAGATAGTTTATCCCGAGCCAGCAATTTCAAATTTAGAAGGGAAGTTTGGATCTGAGGTTGTTTGGCCGGAATCTCTTATGGCTTCTATCTTGGAAAGAAGAAGGCTGGTAGATGAAATGCTAACAGATTCCAAGATTATGGATCTTGAAGGAGTCACCGTAGAAGCGCAAAGTATCCAAAGCGAATTCGAAGCAAAACTGGCCTATGGTTACGGTGATCAAAGTCTGAATGTCGATTCGATCCCAGGAGCGACAAATTTTCGAAGCGTTGTGGAGTTAATCAATGGTCGTGTGGACGGTCTAAGGTCCCGGGCTAAAGGGGGGGGTGTAGAAATCCTACTTAAGTCGCCCTATTCATTTTTGAGCGGAGACGATGGGACCACACCTAAAATTCTGTTGGATAATACTCCTGTTGCTCCAGAAACTCTTCTATCGGTGAATATTAGGGATGTTCAAAGTATTGAGGTCTTTACAAACCCTGCTAGGTTAGGTCAATTTGGGATTTTCGAAGGAAGTGGAGTTATCGCAGTCTACCTCAAGCCCGGGGCAAGTGGATTTGGAAAGGGAGGTACTTTGGTCACCCAGTACGGTGGATATTCCTCAGTGAAAAAATTTTATGAACCGATGTATGATCAAATGGTGGAAAGAAAGGCTCTTCTGGATAATAGGTCTACGATTTTTTGGAAAGGGCAGGTTGAAACAGATGCTGAAGGGAAGGCCACACTGGAATACTTTAATAATGATATAGCCAAGTCTCAAATCCTTGTTTTGGAGGGGATTGATTCACAAGGAAGATTGGGGCGATTCGTAACCCAGATTGGGAGTAATTAAGCTGACCTCTTTACCTATTTTTTTGTTCTTGGGATGCTTTAATAACCATTAAAATAATTTTTTAAACCTACTATGTACCTCTCCGTTATTCATGGAGACCAACTATTTAACATGCGAAAATTTTTTACCCTCAGCTTGGCTATCCTGGCTTTTTCTAAGCTTTATTCTCAGACTTTACCGGAACAAATTCAAACGTATTTTGATACCTACCAGGCGGAGTATCCTGTGGAAAAGGCCTATCTCCATCTTGACAAAAGTGTATATACCTTAGGTGAAGATGTATGGTTTAGTACCTATGTCACTGCCGGCAGTTCTCAAATACCTTCTCCGCTATCCAAACCTCTTTATGTGGATTTGTTTGATGGCAACGGACTTTTATTGGAATCAAAACTTATCAGATTAGAAGAGGGGCGTGGTGATGGGAATTTCACCCTTCCAAACTTTGGTATTCCTGGAATTTATCAGATAAAAGCCTACACGAGCTGGATGAAAAATTTCGGTGAGGAATATTTTTATGAAGGCGAAATTACCGTGGTAGATGGGGGAGGCGGTTCCTTCCTTCCCAAAGTGGATTTCCTTTCAATTGAATCCTCTAATGGTAAAACGAGATACACTGTAGAACTCACAGGTGTTGATAAAAACGGTTCGGCTTTAGCTAATGAGAAGTTAGAGTTGAAAGCGATGGAGGGAGAAAATGAGCTGCATAGTCAAGATGTCCTATTGAATCAAGACGGTGAGGCTAGCTTCAGTTTCGAGATTAATTCCGGAGCTTATTCTTCGCAACGTCTTGAGTTGACTTTCCTCGAAGGGGGGACTTATCCAGTGACTCAATCTGTGCAGCTTCCTTACAGCTTGGTATACGCAGATATCCAGTTTCTTCCAGAAAGCGGAAGATGGCTAACAGGGAAAAAGTCTCAGATGGCCTTTAGGGGGATATATCCTGATGGTAGTCCTGTAATCCTGGAAGGGAAAGTTACTGGAGCTCAGGATGTCACTTTCAAGAGCAATTTCGCCGGGCTTGGGAAGTTTGAGATGACTCCTGATCAAACTGATTATAGTGCTGAGATTAAAGAGAGCTCAACCGGTGAAACCAGAATTGTTGACCTTCCAAAAGTTTCAGATACAGGGGTAATGATGCAATTGGTTAATAACCCTGCAGCTAGCTATGTGACTGCTTTTGTTCAAGGCATCGGTGACTTCGGTGAATTGTTATTGGTAAGTCAGACCCGTGGTATCATCAATTACATGATTCAGGGACAATTGAGCAATGGGGTTTGGGGGGTCAGAATTCCAAAAGAGAACTTAGTTACTGGAATTAACCAAGTATCAGTTCTCCAAATCGATGGCACTCCTCTTCTTGAGAGACTAATGTTTTTCTCAGGTGGAGACGCACTTGATTTGGCGTTAGATGTCAATGGAGATTTAGGTAAACGTTCTAAACTAGCTGTTGAAATAAGTAATAATGGTCCAGTATTGAGTCGTGGCACCTTTTCACTTTCAGTAGTTGACGCCGGTCAAGTTGAATTGTCAGGGGATGAATCAAATATTTTTTCATCTCTTTTGATTTCGTCTGACCTCAAAGGAAAGTTGCACTTCCCGGGAAGGTATTTCTCCTCAGAAGATGGGCCGGATTTAGAGGCCATCGATCTTGTGATGCTTACCCATGGATGGACCAGGTTTGATTGGGAAGGAGTCCTCTCTTCCAACTATCCAAAAATTGAAAGTTTTATAGAAAGAGGGATTAATATAGAGGGGCAGATAACAGATTCTGAAGATACCAGAAAAGGACTTTCAGGCGGTAACGTAAATGCCATCATTGGAGAAGGTATTGAGATTATCACCACTGAATATGGTCCAAATGGACGATTCATTTTAACAGAAATGGACTATCTGGATACAGCTACTGTAACCATTACTGCAGAGGATAAGAGACTGAAGACATTTATTGATGTTGAGGTAATTAAACCTGAACCAATTTTTCAGAGCTTGCCAGGAGCTTATCCTGCAGAGATCGCATGGCCAGAGGCTTTGACAGCGACTGTTCAGGAAAGAAAGCTACAAGCACAGATGCAGCAGTCAGAGGAGGATTATGTTGACCTGGAAGGAGTGACGGTTGAAAGTCAGACTATTCAAAAAGAGCAAGTAGAGCAACGGAAAATTTACGGTGCAGGTGACGTCACCATTGAACCCACAGATATACCTAGTGCCGTGGCATTTCAGAATGTTTTCCAATTGCTTCAGGGAAGGGTATCCGGTGTACAGGTAACAGTTGCGGGTCTTCAAGCATCTGTCCAAATCCGTGGACCTGGTTCTGTTAACTCAGGGACTGAGCCTCTTTATTTGCTAGATAACATTCCTGTAGACGCACAAACTTTACTTCAGGTTAATCTAGCGGATGTTCAAAGTGTCGACGTTTTCAAGGATCCTGCCAAGGCAGCAATATTTGGGGCTCAAGGAGCGAACGGCGTCATAGCGGTGTATTTGAAACAAGGTGGATCAAGAGGAATAAGTGTAGGAGGAACGCTAGTGACTAAATATGGAGGATATACTCCAGCAAAAGAGTTCTACCAACCGATGTATGACGAGGATCCCTTGAGACAGGCGCTTGATGACAAGAGAGCTACTATTTTCTGGAAGGGGATAATAGAGACTGATGCTGATGGTAAAGCAAGCCTGGAATATTACAATAATGATATCTCGACCAAACAAATTCTCATTCTGGAAGGAATGGATTCAGAAGGACGCTTAGGCAGAGCAGTAAAGGTGATTGGTAATTGATTTGTATTCTTCCAAAAAGGCGGTTAGATTATTCTTTTAACTTATAGGCTTCAATGAAGAAAATTCTATTTACCTCCCTTCTTGTGATAGGTTTGTTGTCAGGGGGTTTGGCTCAGTCACTTGAACAAGGAAACTCCCGGGTTCATGTTTTTGGAACCTATGGTTTAAGATGGGAAGAGCCTGGAATTGGTGGAGGCTTTGAATTCTTCTTCATAGATAATGCTTCCTTTATGCCTAGCTATACTTATATCTGGCCACAGGTAGGGAATCAAAGTAATTTTAGTGCAGACCTAAGATATTACGTTTCTGAAGGGGCTTCTCAGGTGTACTTCCTTGTGGGATATAGTCAAACATGGGAAGATACTCAGCCGGATGGAGCTGGTACTCGACGAAGCTTTAAAGGTGCTAATGTAGGAGTGGGGGCTTATCTGAGGATTGCAGATTGGGTTGGTATTAGTTCTGAGTTCAAATACCAGAGTGAATCAAATCAAGAGGTAGGTTTTCGTGTAGGGTTCGCCTTTCCGCTCTAACCTACTTTTTAGAAAACTCAAATAGTTTTCTTTTTTCATCCTTAGTCAGGGCTTCATAGCCTCGATCCGCGATCTTGTCCAAAATTCGATCTATCTCCTCCTGACTTGCATCTTCAGGGTCCTTTGAAACTTTTTCCTTTTTAGGCTTAGATTGAGATGATGACTTTTTTGAGGATTTGGTACTCCTATAAGTCACTTTGACTCCTTTCTTTTTACCAGAAAATAGGTCTTCGAAGAAGATCCCTACCTTTTGAACAGGTATCCCCCAATCTACTCCTTTGCGTAGTTGGGTGACATAAAGAAAGCCCATCAAGGCACCACCTAAATGAGCTAGTTCACCTCCAGCATTAGCGCCTGCTGAATTTGCAAAGGACACAATCACATAAAATATGGCGATGTATTTAATCTTTACAGGCCCAATCAATAGGAGGAAGAAAGTAGTGTTTGGGCTCAGTGTAGCCGCACCAACCACTATTGCGAATACTCCTGCGCTCGCTCCCAGCATTAAGGAGCTATCCACAGAGTTGCTGAAATAAGGAGCCAGATTATAGATGAGGACATAAAAGGCTGCTCCAGCAAGACCCCCAAGGATATAAAGATTAGCTAGTTTCCTACTTCCCAGATACTGGTTAACCAATTGTCCAAACCAGAAGAGGAACAGCATATTGAAAAGGATGTGGAAGAATCCTTCATGCATAAACATGTAGGACAATGCACTCCAAGGTTGAAGAATAAAGCGCCCCACGGATGCAGGCATCATAAAGTAGGAAATGGCTCCAGAATACAATTCACCCAAGCCACCGATCGTAAGAATCACCCTTGCAACCATTAATCCAAGAAAGACCAATAGATTTATTGCAATCAGCTTGTAAAGGCTATTGTCACTATGCTTAAAAGCATTCCTTAAATTATCCCAAAAATTACCGTACATACTAGTAGAAACTATTCCTTTCCTTTTTCCATCTGTAGACCAAAATGGCACCAATTACCAACCCACTTAGGTGGGCGAAGTGCGCAACGTTGTCTGTTGGATTATTTACAAATACGTTGTAGATGGTATATAAACTATAAAACAGTACTAAATATTTTGCCTT
>CAZLUY010000370.1:0-5412 GCA_964562785.1 uncultured Limnohabitans sp.
ATACGAAGGAACGTTGAAATTTGCCCTGACTGGTGCAAAACCAATGATGTTCTTTGTCGGTACATTCGGACTTTTGATCATGTCTCTTGTGCTTTTTGCAGTGAGATCTCCAAAGGTTCTTTTCTTCCCGGATAATCAACCACAGTTGGTAAATGTCTTTGTAGAATTCCCAATCGGAACAGATATCGAGGCTACCAATGCCTTTGTTGATGAAATGGAAGATGAGGTCATGGTGGCTTTAAATGATTATGATAACATCATTGAGTCGGTGATTACTCAGGTAGGTGAGGGAACCGGTGATCCTACCGAGGGTCCTTCTCAGCAGGCCACTCCTCATAAAGCTAAAATGACCATTGGCTTTGTGGATTATATAGATCGCCAAGGCGTCAATACAAACTTAGCCATGGAAGCTATCAGAGAACTGGTAGAGAAATATCCAGGTGTATTGATTACGGTAGATAAGCAGCGAAATGGACCTCCGGTAGGTAAGGCTATCAATCTTGAATTCGTGGGAGAAGACTATGAGCAGCTAATTGCTTATGTCAATCAAACTCGTGAGTTCATTGAGCAGCAGAATATCGCAGGTATTGAGGAATTGAAAACGGACCTTTCACTTGGTAATCCTGAATTGATTATCAATGTGGACAGAGACAAGGCGAGACGTTTTGGTCTTTCGACTACTTCTATTGCGCAAGATTTAAGAACATCCCTGTTCGGTCTTGAAGTATCTAAGTATAAAGAAGGTGAGGATGATTATCCAATCCAGCTGAGGTTGGATGAAGATTACCGCTATGATGTCAGCACTTTGGTGAATAAAAAGATTGGTTTCAGGGATAAGTTTGGGACGAAGAGAGAAGTGCCTATATCAGCTGTTGCTGAGATTGAATATGGATCTACTTATGGTTCGGTGAAGAGAAAGGATCTTGAAAAGGCAGTGGCCTTATATTCTAATGTGCTAGATGGTTTTAACCCTACAGAAATCAATCAGAAAATACAGACAGCCTTGGCTTCTTATCCAGTTCCTGATGGGATTTCGTTGAAGTTTGCAGGTGAGCAAGAAGAACAAGCGAAGTCAATGGAGTTCCTGACAAGAGCTTTGTTGATTGCCGTGTCTTTGATTTTCTTAATTATTGTTGCTCAGTTTAACTCAGTAACTACGCCATTTATCATCATGGCCTCCGTGATCTTGAGTACCATTGGGGTATTCTTTGGTCTGACCATATTCAACATGGAATTTGTCGTGATCATGACAGGTATTGGAATTATTTCATTGGCGGGTGTGGTCGTGAACAATGCTATTGTATTGATAGACTACACTAACCTAGTGAGAACGAGGAAAAGGGCTGAACTTGGATTGTCCGATGGGGAGTCCCTTTCCTTTGAAGATTTGACCGCAAGTATAGTAGAATCAGGTAAAACACGTCTTAGACCAGTATTGCTTACGGCAATTACTACGGTTCTTGGACTGATCCCACTTGCAATAGGAATGAATATCAATTTTGGAAGCTTACTTTCTTCCTTTGACCCTCAGTTTTATATCGGAGGTGATAATGCAGATTTCTGGGGACCCATGGCCTGGACGGTTATTTTTGGGTTAACCTTTGCAACATTCCTTACGTTAATCATTGTACCGGTTATGTACCTATTGACCGATCGGATGAATTTAAAAATCCGAAAGTTGAGAGGACAATCGGTTTAAGGTTGGTGGTTTTTTTTATTAACCTCCGGGGCGATGCTCCGGAGGTTTTTATTTGTCCTAAGGCTATTAAAAAATAGATTTTAGCTAATTTTGTAGGCCCAAAGAGTTACCCCCATGGAAGATTTGAAGTGGTACGTTATGTACACGGCCTCCAGGTCCGAGAAGAAAGTTGCGACAAGATTACAAGAGAGAGGATGGGAGATTTATTTGCCCATAGTTGAAGAGCTGCGACAGTGGTCTGATCGAAAGAAGAAGGTCCAGAAAGCCTTGTTTAATGGATATGTCTTTGTGAAGACTCGAAGGGATCAGTTATGGGAATGTCTTCAGGTTCCAGGGGCAGTTAAGTTTGTTCATTTTTCTGGTCAGCACGCCACAATCCGAGAAGAGGATCTTGATGTTATCAAAAGAGTGGTTGCGACAGGAGTTGATATTGAGACTGATGGCTCAGATATAGCGCCAGGTGAGCAAGTGAAAGTTATTGCTGGCCCGCTTCAGCACATGACTGGGGAATGCATAGAAAGAGGAAATAAGGATTATTTCGTGATCCGTGTTCCAGGTATTGATCAAAACATGCTGATCAATGTTCCAAGAAAATTCCTTGAGGTACTTCCGAAAAGAAAAGAGGAGGCCTGATTATCTATTGAGAGACTTTGGAATAAAGTATCTGCGATAAACGATTTGGGCATTGAAGAGGTGATCACCCCATCGATTGAATCCCACATTCCCATCAAGGTTATCAGTAAAGCTAAATAAAGCAGTTCCTTCACCAGCAATGTCTGAATAGGGGCCAATTTTTACGCTTAGGCCAGCGCGTACAGGAACATACCCTGTAGTAATTGAAGTTTCGGTTGGCTTTTCTTCTTCGCTGAAAGATTTTTTCTGTTCCGATTGGGTGTAAAGGATTCCGAGGCCCGCACCGCCATAAAAATTGACTTTACTTCTGTAAATGTGATTGTCGAATGAAATTAAATTGAAGGTTGGCATCACATCAAAATAGATTGATGAACCTTTAACAGTAAATGATGAACCATTGAAGAACCACTGATCTCGCATTTTGGTACTTGGGTTTCCACCATTTTCAATCCACTGCACCCCAAGGGTTGCTCTCAAATCCATCACTGGAGTCATTCTCTTAATGACGGATGCTGAAACTGATGGTTTAATAGCGAAATCAAAGGAGCGATACTGGCCTCCATTATCAAGGTAAGCGAAGGAGGGACCGACACCTATTGAAACTATATGATCTCTTGAGATTCGTTCTTTGTAGAAGTTTTGTCCATAGGACTCTATTCCGCTGAAAGTGAGTAAGGTAAGAACGAGAAAGCCAATAATTTTTTTCATTTCGGAACAGCCTTTTGTTGATAGACTTCTGCATTATTTTTCGCACAACAAATGTGCCAGCAAAAGTAATCTATTTGTTCCTAAAACTCGGATTTAGTCAAAATATTGTATTTCAACTTTCCTCAAATGCCTTTTGGATATCCTCTTCGGTTGATTTCAATTTACCTTTGCAGAACTTGATCAGTTCGGCTGCTTCATGCACTAAATCTGATAGCTTATCCACTCCGGTTTTGCCCTCTTCCAGTTCAGATAAAATTATTTCAAGTCGCTCGAGGGACTTTTCATAGGTCTTCTCACTCATTGTTTTTAATGGTTTTTATGGTGCTGGCAATCCTGTTTTTTGATGAAATGGTTTCTATTTCATCCCCGACATCAAGATCCTGAATTGCAATAGGAAGTCCATCCTTTTCAGTTCGGGTATAACCTCTATCAAATACTGCCTTAGGATCAAGAATTCGAAGCTTTTCTTCTATCTCTTTCAGTCCCTGGTTTTTCTTTTCAAGGGTATGGTCTAGTGCTTTTTGAAATGATTTTTCAAGCTCATTCAGAAGATGTTCTTGTAGCGCTAGTTTATTTTCTGTCTGAAGTTTCAATTGATTTTCAATTGACCTGATGATTTCTTTTTTGCTCGAAAGCGAATTAGTAAGAGCTGATTGGATTCTATGAGCTTTAGACTCAAGATCAGTGAGTTCTACCTTTAGGACAGAACCTGAAATTCTTTCTATTTGAGTAAAAACGATACGTAGTGAATCCTCGAACTCTCTGAAACTACTCAGGATAAATTCGGCGACCGCAGTAGGGGTTTTCAACGGCGTATGGCTGACCATATCGGCTACTGATTCGTCTCTTTCATGACCTATTCCTGTTAATACTGGAATGTCAAAAGTTGCTATTTCTTTGGAGAGCTCGTATTCATCAAAACAGTCTAAATCCAGCTGGGCACCCCCTCCTCGAATAATGGCCACGGCATCAAGACCAAGATGATCTTTTAAATTGGAAAACTGCTGTAAAGCTTCAATTACGCTTCCTGAAGCTTGATTTCCTTGCATGGTTGCTGGAATAAGCCGATGGTAAATCTTGAACCCATCTGAATTATTCTCTATTTGTCGAACAAAGTCTCCGTATCCTGCGGCTGTAGGGCTGCTGATAATTCCGATTTTTTGAAGAACTGGTGATAAGGGAATTGAGGCATTAAGATTAAGAAGGCCTTCCTTTGTTAGCCGATCTATGGTTTCCTGTCGGAGTCTTGCTCTTTCACCAAGAGAAAAGGATGCGTCAATGTCTTTAACATTCGCGCTTAGCCCATAAACAGGATGAAAGTTGACGTTTACCTGAGCCAGTACTTTCATGCCAGTTTTCAAACTTGTTCCAGTGGCTTTTTCAAAGCGAGAGGCAACCTCTCGGTACGTGAAAGACCAAAGGTTTGCCCGGATTTTAGCTAGAATCGTATTGCCAGATTTTTCTACTAACTCAAAATAGGCATGTCCCTGTCTTGCAACTCTAAAATCAGTAAGTTCACCCACCACCCAATAGGTAGGAGAGAGGTTATCCTCAAGAGAAGATTTTATGAGTTGGTTTAACTCAGATATACTGATGGATGCATGCAACTTATAAGACTGCTTTGATTTTATTCTGAAGTTCTTGAGAGGCCCTCATCATGGGGGAACGAACTTGATCTCCGCAAACTTCCAGTTGCTTCAATAGATTCTTGACCCCAACAGGATTGCTTTCCTCATACATCATGGAATTAAGCTGCGCAATTCTAAAGGTGGCTTCATTTTGCTCCTCACCATTTCCATTTTCAAGCCTGTAGAATTCCTGAGGAATCGCATTGGCCAAGACTGAAATCACGCCTTCTCCTCCGATGGCATTAGTTGCAATAGTCAGCAAATCATCACCTGAAATAAGTAGGAAGTCATCGGGTTTATTAGATGCTATTTCTACACATTGGGTCCAGATACCGCTGGCCTCTTTTATCCCAATGATATTAGAATGGTTCGCCAAATTGAGTGTTGTTTGAGCCTCCATGTTTGACATGGTCCTTCCCGGAACATTGTATAGAATCACAGGAATAGGGCATGCATCAGCAATTGCCGTGAAGTGTGCTTCTATTCCCTTTTGAGTGGGCTTATTATAATATGGGCTGACAGAAAGAAGAGCATCGACACCCTCAAGATCCGATTCCAGAATTTCATCCAAAACGGCCTGTGTGCTGTTACCACCGATTCCAAAAACCAAGGGTAGCTTGCCCGCATTGTATTTCTTAACGGCGTCAAGAACAGCAGATTTCTCTTCTTTGCTTAGGGTGGCTGCTTCTCCTGTTGTTCCCATTACCACCAAATAATCTACACCCCCTTCGGTAACATGATTGA
>CAZLUY010000371.1:0-8063 GCA_964562785.1 uncultured Limnohabitans sp.
TAAACAGGATAAACCAAACTAAGGGGATCCAACGACCGGATGGTTCGAACCACAGTCTTTTTGAGGCATCGTTGCCTTCAAAGCGAATTCCCAACAAAAATGCAGGTAGGTTTACCAGTAAAAGGATTGCTTCAAAAAGAGCAATATTCAAAAATGCTTCTGCAGCCATGATCTGTAAACTGACCACAGCGGCAAAGGTTCAGTGAAACCAAAAAGAATTTGGATGATTTTTATCATCCTTCTATAATCCTTCGATGGTAGTTGATTTGCCCCAAATGATAATTTAGATGTCCCTGTAAATGAAGTAGAAAGTTCTGATAGGTCAGTTTATACTTGAATGGTTGGATAGGGAAATCATTAGGTAATTTCTCCTCACTTAGATTTGACAAAGAAGATTCAACCCATTCCCTCGTCTCTGCTATCCATTCCAAGAGCTCTGATCTGTCAACAGGAGTTCCCGAAAACTCAAACTCCCTATCCCTGACATAATCAAAACCTCCAACTTGATGACCAATAAAAGCCCTGAGGTTTCCACAGAGATGAACGCATAGTGTTCCTCCAGAATTGGCAATTGATCCAGATTTAGCCCACAGACTGCTATCATCCTGATAAGCTTCGATCTCGTTCTTCAACTTGTCAATATCTCTCAGGTATAAAAATTTTAGATCTTCTAAAAAACTCATCTTATTTCTGGTCTGGTTTATCAATCACGTTTTTTCTTCTTCCGAATTTATTGTTGCTTTTAGGCTGGGAGCTTTGACTTTGCTGACTTCCACCCTCCTTATTCGGCTGGTCTTGTCTTTTAGCATCACCCTTTTTGTGATCTTGCCTTTTGCTTTGATGTTGCCCTTTGCCCTTGTTTCTATGCTTGTTGCGGTTCTGATTACCTCTATTTGGCTTATTTCGGTTTCCACCTTTGGAGTCAAACCTTTTCTTTCCAGAGCCTTTTTTCTTACCGCTTTCTCCATGGACATAATTAGGGCCTTTTTCAAACCCTTCTGGTAAAGGCAACTCCTGTACCTCCATTCCAATCAACGCTTCAATTCGATCAAATTTGTATTGATCAGGTGGGTTAACAAAGGTGATGGCCTCCCCTTCCATATCCGCTCTAGCTGTTCGTCCAACTCTGTGGACGTAATCTTCAGGATCTCCAGGTGTATCAAAATTGATAACTAACTCGATTCCGACCACATCTATACCTCTGGAAATAATATCTGTTCCGACCAGAATCTTTAAACTTTTATTCTTAAAAGCTGACATGATCTTCTCTCTCTCAATCTGTTCCAAATCAGAATGAAAAGCTTCAATTTCAAAACTCTTCCTTAGTATCCGGAAAAGGGATTTTACTTTTTCCTTAGTGGAAGCAAATATGATTACAGCCTCATAATTCTTCTTGGACAAGATATGCTTGACCAAAGCCTCTTTTTGATTGTCATAAACAGAGTACATGGTCTGTGTAACACCAGCAGCAGTCTTCCCAATGGCTATAGAAATCTCTTCAGGTTCATGCAAAATCTTCATGCTAAACTGCCTGATCTTGTTAGGCATGGTTGCAGAAAAGAGAATCGTTTGTCTCTTCTTTGGGAGATAGTTGACAATTTTCAGAATATCGTCTGAAAAGCCCATATCCATCATCCTATCCGCCTCATCCAAAATAAGATGCTCAAGACTAGAAAGGTCCATTTTTCCTCCTGCCAATAGCGCTATCAACCTCCCCGGAGTTGCAACAATAATTTCAGCTCCGGTTTCCATGGCGCGTTTTTGCTGCTCCCAAACTATCCCATCTCCACCTCCATAAACTGGAATAGAGCTAATGCCTAGAAAGTAGGCAAATCCTTGGATTTGCTGATCAATTTGCAAAGCTAATTCTCGAGTAGGAGCTAGAATTAAAGTATTAAGTTTACCCGCAGGAGACTTTGAAATTTTATTTAGAACCGGAAGAATAAAAGCCGCAGTTTTTCCCGTACCCGTTTGTGCACAGGCAATAAGGTCTTTGTTCTCTAATATGACAGGAATTGCTTTTTCTTGAATAGGTGTCGGGCTTTCAAAGCCCATTGCATCAAGACCTTCCTGTAGCGTAGCCTCGAAATTAAATGAGGAAAAGTCCAAGATTTATATGATTTGAGTGGTAATAAGGATAGCCTAATGTTCTGGCTCCTTAATAAAGACTCTAGTTTAACATATATTTCCCAGAAAGAAACCATTTGTAGGGTAATTGGGTAGTTAGGATGCAGCTAATTTTTATTAGCGGCTTTTACTCAATCTGACTATATTACATCAATCAACTACCTCAAAAGGAGTACGAATGATCACCCCCAGAAAACTACACCACGCAACACTTTCTCTTTTCCTGCTGATTATGCTCAGCTCTCACCTGAGCTACTCCCAAACTTTTGTCATAAAGGGAAGAATACTAGATGCTGATACCAAAGAATATATAGATGGTGCAAGTATCACAGTAAAAGGGAGCGCTGCTGGTGATCTTTCCGTTTCAGGAGGGAATTTTGAATTGCCACCCCTTGTGAAAAACAAGTACGTGATTTCCGTGAGGTATCAGGGCTATAATCAGTATGATAAGATTGTTCAATTAGAAGAAGATACCAATCTCGGTGATATTCTTTTGGTCAAGTACGGTGCTGAAGGAACAGGTGCAGCAATTACTAAAACGATTCGTGCTAACAACGTGGCTAAGCTTTTACTGGAGCGACCAAATTTCATAGGAGGAAATATGGTTTATGGTATTCCGCCAGAACCGAAAAAGCTAATTGGTGACTCATACATTGATAAAAAATGGAATAATGCCACCATACTCCTTTACAGGGAAGAAGAGCTTTTGGAAGGGTTTAGGGCTCGCTACAATGTGATCAACAATATGTTTGAGCTAATGGAACCCGAGAACAACCTGGTCTCTGTTATGCCTGGAAACCGCATTCAGAACATTGTATGGGTGGATTCTACCTACAAGGTTCCTCGCTACTTTGTAAATGGCATGGACTTCAAGGAAGAGGGTGCACCGATATCAGGATTTTTTGAGGTACTTGTGGATGGTGAACTCCCGCTGCTTCGAAGAACCAAAATCATCATGAAGGAATCTAATTACAATGAAGCTCTGATGGTTGGTGAAAGGAATGATGAACTAATCAAACGCAACTATTACTATTACCTCAAAAACAATGAAGTGATAGAGGTTTCATCCAACAGAAAGAAATTCTATCCGATTTTCGGAGATGATGCTGAGCGAATGCAAAAATTCGCGAATAAGAATGCCCTGAATCATAAAGACCCCAGCTCGATATTTCAATTATTTACACATTACAATTCACAGTTTCCGGGCTTTGTACCCATTATCACTCAATTGATCGAAGAACAACAACCTTAACCCTAATGAAAAAACTTCTTTTTCTACTCCTCACCCTCTCCAGCACTTTTTCATTTTCACAACAACCCAATCAAGCTCCAGGCTCAAAACCTACAGCCAAACCTATTCTTCATGGTAAGGACTGGGTAGCCATTACGGGTAAACCTTTAGCTGCTACAGCAGGATCACACATTTTCCAACAAGGTGGGAATGCGGTAGATGCGGCTTGTGCCATGCTGGCTGCAACAGCAACGATGTGGGATGTACTCTCCTGGGGTGGTGAAACTCAAGCTTTGATTTATCATCCAGTTGAGAAAAGAGTGATTGCAATCAATGCACTTGGTTATGCACCTAGTGGAGCAACGGTGGACTTCTTCAAATCTCAGGATATGGAATATCCTCCGGCATTTGGACCATTGGCCGCAACTACTCCAGGCACTCCTGGCGGGCTAATGACCATGCTTGCAGAATACGGCACCATGAGTTTGGCCGAAGTGTTGGCACCCGCTATGGATCTGGCTACTGGATATCCTATAGAGGCACAGACTGCCGATAATATCGAAAGAGGTAAAGAGCGAATTAAGGAATGGCCATATGCTAAGAAGATATTTCTACCCCATTTGGGGGAAGAAAGGGAAGCCCCTTATCCAGGCGAGATTTTCGTTCAAACAGATCTTTTGGCAACCCTTCAAAAACTAATCGATACGGAAAAGGAAGCATTAGCAAGCGGAAAAAGCAGAGAAGAAGCCATTTATGCCGCCAATGACAGATTTTACAGAGGAGACATTGCAAAGGAGATAGTTCGAGGTGCAAGAGAGCAAGGTGGCTTATTTACAGAAGAAGACTTGGCTAATTGGAAGGTAAAAATCGAGGAACCATTGATGGTCAATTATAAAGGAATAGATGTTTACAAATTGCAAGAATGGACTCAGGGTCCAGCCTTGCTCCAAGCATTAAATATCCTTGAAAACTTTGACCTAAAGTCAATGGGCTATAACTCAACCCGATACATCCATACTGTCTATCAGGCAATGAGTATGGCTTTCGCTGATCGGGACTTCTACTATTCTGATCCCGCTTTTGAGCCGGTTTCCCCAATGAAAGGTCTTTTGTCGAAGGAATATGCCAAGGTCAGAGCTGCAGAGGTTAATCTTGAGGTTAACGATCCAGATATTAAGGCTGGTGATCCTTATCCATACCAGGAAGGTGAAAACCCATTTTTAGACATCCTCAATGCACAAGAAGAAACCGTGGCAATCAATATTTCTGAAACGCCCTTATCCGGTCCCGAGGATCCATATTTGGAGGCGTTTCTCAGTGGAACTACTTCGGTTCAGGCTGCTGATAAAGAAGGTTGGGTAGTCTCGATTACTCCAAGTGGCGGTTGGGTTCCAGCCGTGGTAGCAGGCAACACTGGTGTGGGTATGAGCCAAAGGATGCAGAGCTTTGTTCTGGATGAGAATCTAAATCCATACAATTTGGTCGAGCCAGGCAAGCGACCAAGGGTAACCCTAACTCCTAGCCTCGCCCTAAAAGATGGTAAGCCGTTCCTATCCTTCGCGGTGCAAGGTGGAGACTCTCAGGATCAGAACCTTCTGCAAATGTTCCTGAATGTGGTGGAGTTCGGTATGAATGTTCAGGAAGCTACTGAAGCAGCAAATTTCAACACCCTTCAACTTCAAAGTTCCTTCGGTGATCATGCCATTAAGCCAGGGAATCTAATATTGAGAGAAGACACTTCTCCCTGGGTAAGAAATGAATTAGCCAAGATGGGATACAGTATGAACTTCTGGACCAAGACTTCCGGACCAATCAATGGTATTTGGTTCGATTGGAAAAATGGAACCTTATGGGGTGGCAGTTCCAATTATGGCGATGACTATGGAATCGCCTGGTAAGATCTAGGCCTTATTTATGAAGAAAATAGTCCCATATAAATCCTATAAATATGCAGTTGCCTCTCTGGACAATGGAGGGAGGTTTTATAACCTAAGGTCGAAAGCTAAAGACGGAGATATTTCTTCGGCCGAATTGGCAAAAGCAGCAGGAGTTTTTACTGGTAGGCAAACCATGATGCTATATCTGGAAATGTCACTAATGGATCTGGACGAATGGAAAAAGGGACAGGTATTATCTCATTTATCCAAGAGTCTAAAATCTGACTACGCCAAATTCAAACCAGAAAGATTCAGTCCACAACAAGCAAATGAAGGTGCCATTGTCGGTCAATCGGCCATTATCACCGGTATACCTAAACACGTTGACTCCAAAACTGAATTCAAAGGATTTATCATGATCCCAATTTCTACGGGAAAGACCACAACCTTCACCATGGTTCCACTCATTGATCAATATGATATTTATGAATTGAGAGATGAAAGAACTGATCAGGAATTCTTTATAGCACACCATAGAAGCAAGAGAAAACTCAGTGAAGAAGTAACAAGGTGTGGTGGAGTTATTAAGGAATTGAAATCTAAGAAATCAGAGAAATCCAATTCAGATAAATTCCTTGAAATGGTTTATTATGCCTATTGATGGTCTTTTGATCTTTTTAGTCTAAAGTAATGAAATCATTCGGCCATTACGTTTTCATTTTAGTGCTGAGCATTTTTGCAAGCTGTACTGTTAAGCCTAGCCCTGGCAAGCAAGTCTTAATCAAAGAAGGATTTTCAAAAAAGGTTTTGGATGCTTATTGGTTGTATCTACCGCAAGGCTACAGCAAAGACAAAAAGTGGCCATTGATTATGTATCTCCAGGGTGGCGATGCCTCTGCAAGCCCCAATCCTAACACTGTGAAAAATGGTGGCCCCGTTTACTACTTTTTGAATCAACAAGTCAATCTTTCCGACTCCTTCGTAGTGGTGAACCCTCATATGAGTGTAGGTCCGAAAGAACAAAGACAGTGGTTTCAGAATCCAGAGGGTCTAATCCAGATAATCAACCAATGTGTCAAAGAATATAATGTAGATCCAGATAGAGTCTACTTAACCGGACTAAGCAGAGGGGGGCATGGAACCTGGGGAGTTGCCAAAAAATACCCTGAAAGCTTCGCGGCTATCGCACCTATAGCTGGACAGCTATCTTGTCAAACAAATTGCGATAAGATAGCTGAGATGCCTATGTGGATTGTACACAACAATGAAGATCCGGTAGTAGACTATAAATATCCTGTAGCAGCGGTGAAGCATTTGGAAACAAACTCAGGTATTGAGTTTCTCAAAACATCAGGTCTTGAAATTGATAAAGCAATGGGCTCGAGATACATCTTCACAACCTTTGAAAGTAATGAACATGGTGGTGCAGACTCCAAGCTTTATAGCTCACCCCAGTTCTATAAATGGCTTTTGTCCAATAAAAGAATTGTAGATTAAGACTCCATGGGGAAGAAAAAAATCATTGAAGATTGGATAAAAGCTTTTAATGAAGGCAATGCAGATAAGCTTGCTAAGTTTTATCATATAAATGCGGTCAACCATCAAATAGCCAATGAACCCGTTAAGGGGAAGGTTGCCATTAAGGGAATGTTCCTGAAGGAATTTGATGAAGCAGAGATGACTTGTTTGATTGAGAACCTCTTTGAAGATGGTGATTGGGTGATTTTAGAATGGAAAGACCCGCTTGGCTTGCGAGGTTTTGGATTCTTCAAATTTGAAGCTGAAAAGATAATTTTTCAAAGAGGATATTGGGATAAGCTTTCTTTTCTAAGGCAACACAATTTGCCCATTCCAAAAAACTAGAATGATTGACATCGCTTATTAGCGTTATTCTAGCCAATACTAGCCCAAGATTATGAAATACATCTTCTTTACCTTTTTCTTAACTCTTTCGATTTGTTCGCTAGCTCAACAAACCATCAGCTTCACCTTCGATGACGGTTCCATTGTTGACCAGGGAAACCTAAAATTGGAAGAGTGGAACGGAATGATTTTGAAATCTCTGGAAGATGCTGGAGTTACAGCAACTTTCTTTGTGACTACACAAGGGAAGCAATCTGAGAAAGGGAAAATGGTTCTTAATTCATGGGATAAGGCTGGCCATTCCATTGCAAATCACACTCATACCCATCCAAGTTTCAATAATCCTAATGTGAGCGCCTTGGGTTTCGAAAAGGAGCTACTTCGTGCTGATAAAATCATCCAAAATTATACTGGATACAAACGGTTGTTTAGGTTTCCCTATCTGAAAGAAGGTAACAACACAGAAAAGGCTGACAGCATCAGACAAATTCTGGATAAGCATAACTACCAAAATGGCTATGTGACCATTGATGCTTCGGATTGGTACGTAGACAGCAGGTTGAAATCAAGAATTAAGGAAGATCCAAAGGCAGATTTAGAGGGTTTCAAGGAGTTTTATCTTGAGCATTTATATGAACGAGCGCTTTATTATGACAAGCTTGGATATGAACTAACAGGTCGGCATATCAAACACACCCTTCTTCTCCACCATAATCTTGCCGCTGCACTATTTCTGGATGATTTGATTGCCATGTTTAAAGAAAGAGGCTGGAATGTTATATCCTCTGATGAAGCATATAAGGATCCTATCTTTAAATCCACTCCCTCCTTCGCAGGCGAAAGTTTGCTTTGGGCATTGGCCAAAGACTCAGGTAAGTATGAGGAGAGTTTGAGATACCCGGCCGAGGATAGCCGTTACGAAAAAGCAAATATGGATAAGCGAGGCCTTTAATGGTCTTTTTAAT
>CAZLUY010000372.1:0-1899 GCA_964562785.1 uncultured Limnohabitans sp.
GATATGATTGGTATAAATCGAAAGGAAACTATCCAGCCAGAATAAGAACAGTGAACTAGTTTTTCAATACGTAGATGAATTAAGCGAGAAGAAAGAAAAACAAATACGAAAATAGGTGACAACAATTCATATATTGAAGAACACGCATACCTTGATCCATCCTCTACGTGTTTCACGTAGAGGATGGATCTCAGCATAATACCGACTTGGACATGAGTAACTTTCAATAATTTTGGCTTAAAAATAAATACCTTATTAAACAATGTTGAGGTCTGCACAATTCACGGATAATACAATGAAAAGTCGGTTCGAGCTACTGGTCGAAAATGCCACAGCGTATGTTGAATACATACAGGAAGGAAATAAGATCATTGTATTTAGAACTGAGATTCCAGAATCAATTTCCAAGATCGACAATAGTGCGAGCTATCTAATGAAAAACGTACTTGTGGCTTGCGGTGAAAAGGGCCTGGACCTAGACCTACGCTGTCCATTTGCCAAAGCCATAGTCGGCAGTCGAATTTCTTCAAACAGTAAAACGTGATCTTATTTTTTGTCCTTTATCTTTTCTCAGTAGCGTTAAAAATGCTATTTTCGGAATAAGAATAACCACTATTAGTTCGTCCAATTCATTTCAATCATGAAAGTTAGGGGTATCTTTAAAATTTTGTTTGGCAGCATCATCGGGTTCAATCTGCTGATCCTGATCTTGGTATTGGTGCTTGAAGACAATCAGGAAAAGCAATTCACAAGCCAAGTCAATCGCATCAATTCCTTCAACTTTATTATTCATCTGAGTGAAAGTGGTGTTGAAATGACAGAGTTCTGCCTTAACTATGTGATCAGAGGTGACGGCATTTGGGTTCAACACTATTGGGAAATTGTCGACCGCCGCATGGGCAGACTCAACAGTGAAGCTTATAGAAAATCCGTTCTCAACATCATGCAGGTCATGGGCTTCGAACAGCGAGAATTCGATCTGCTCAGTCCGGCCCTTGTACACTACAATTCTTTTCGATTATGAAGGTTAGAAATGTATTTACAATATTGTTCAGTGGTATAATCTTAATTAACCTAGTTATACTGATACTCCTTGGTTTTCTTCTCGCCAATAAGAACGCCCAGACTGAAAGCGAGAAAAACCGGTTCCACTCATTGTGGTATACCACCAAAATGCGCAGAAGCACCTACAACGCTACCTTCTTTAGCCGTACTTATGTGGTTACTGGGAATCCGGAATGGGAAGAAAAATTTAATCTTGTGCTTGATGATCGGAGTGGTGATTCCTTCAGAAAGGCACTGCGTGACAGCATAACCGATGCCGGTTTTGTTCAGGAAGAGTTTGATTTGTTTGGCAAAGCGCTGGAAAGTGCTGATGCCCAGACTCTTATTGAGGAAGAGGCGATAAATATGGTTAAAGGGCGCTATCGCGACAAAAATGGGGAGTATACGGTTCAGGGTCCACCAAACAGAGAAAAAGCTATTGACCTTCTTAACAGTGATGCCTACTTCACTACTATAGCCGGAGTACATATTCCTATGACAGAGCTCGAGAAGATGGTAAATAATCGTACCAAGAAGGAGGCCGCGGCATTTACTCAGACCGGAGATAACCTCCTAACATCAATTTTCTTACTAACAGGCTTTGTGGTTCTGTTCTCCGGATCAGGGTTCATTATGATTAGAAGAAGGATTAAGCAGGAAGAAGAAATATCTGAAGAACTCGCCAGGAGTCAAGAGCAGTTCGAATCACTCGTCAATAGCATACCGGGAATCATCTATAACTGCGACTTAGACGATCCCTGGGAAATGCATTACATAACGGACGAGATTGAGGAGATAACAGGTTACCCAAAGGAAGACTTTTTGGGTAAAAACCCAAAACGACAATTTGGAGAT
>CAZLUY010000373.1:0-5097 GCA_964562785.1 uncultured Limnohabitans sp.
TATTTGAGCGCCAGGAGCGGCCTGAATCCTGATCATTTTCTGCGCTACTTTGTCTATTTCATTGAGCTTAGCAGAACTCATTCCCACAGTCTCAGGCTTTGCGAAAGAAAGTCTTTTAAGCGATGATTGAAATCCTCCAACTCCTTGTGTAAGATTTTCACTTACAGTAACTGGTAACACCCCACTTGCCGGGCGTCCTCCAAAGAGAATCTGAGGAACTAGCTTCTGCGTGAAATCATTGTTCTCATAAGCCAAAAGAAGATGCTCATTGTCATCAAAATATTGAGCCGAATAGGCATTGCCAAAAAGGACGGTAACTACCTGATGCTTTTCTCGGAGCTTTCGGATCAATTGAACATCCGATTCATTCACCCCGAATTTCCTTTTAGGGCTATTTGATAATCCCATTACCCCGACCACGATTACATCAAAGCTTTGGAGTTTCTTCAAAATAGCCTCATTAGAGGCTGAACCTGCTCCCTTTTTAACCGAGAAATGGTCGAAGGAAGAGTACTTTCCAAGATATTCATTGAACACCTGACCGTTCCCCCCTATTGTCAAACTCGCGAAATTCTTTAAGTCCAACTGACGAAATGGGACTAAATTACCCTTATCCTTTGCCAGGGTAAGTGACTCTGCATAGAGCTCTTCAATAATCCCTTCTGTGGAAGAATTATAAAGTCGCTCATATAAGGAAGCCAGTTCAATCTCCCGTCTTTCATTTAGACCTGCCCAGTATTTGGCCTTAAGGATTTTCTTTACCCTTCTGTCTATTTCCTCTTTAGAAATTTCCCCGGCTTCAACAGCCTTTTTTATTTCAGCCTTGGCCTTAGGGACGTTCATGGAATACAGTAAGACATCATTCCCAGCTTTAAGCGCCTCAGCATCCACAACTCCAGGAGGAAATTTGTCTGCGACTCCTCTCATATTCAATGCATCGGTGAAAATCAATCCATTGAACTTCATTTGATTCTGGAGTAAATCTGTGACTACCGGTTTCGATAAACTTGTAGGCCTTCCTGTGCCCCCATCCAAACTTGGGATATTCAAGTGGGCCACCATCACTGACATGAGATTCTCCTCAAATAAGGCTTTGTATGGGAATAGATCGATTTCATCTATTCGCTCCTTAGAATGCTTGATAACCGGTAATGCATAATGGCTATCGGTCTGGGTATCTCCATGACCCGGAAAATGCTTGGCATTAGCAATTACCTTGTTATCCTGTAAGCCTTTTACATAAGCGATGGATTTGGCTGCAACCTCCTGTGGATTCTCGCCAAAGGCCCTATACCCAATTACCGGGTTCTCAGGATTGGAATTGACATCCACAACGGGTCCAAAATTGATATGCATATCCAACTCCTTGAATTGCCTTGCCATTTCCTCTCCCATATCATAGATGATGGATTCATCCTGAATAGCCCCCAGGGTCATGGCCTTGGGGAAATCTGGAATTGAGTCAAACCGCATTCCCAGGCCCCACTCTGCATCCATGGCAATAAAAAGAGGTGTTTTTGAGTCTTCCTGATACAGGTTGGTTAAAGCTGCTTGTCTCTTTGGGCCTCCCTGAAAAAAAATAAGCCCTCCAATATTCTCCTGCTTTATGAGGTTACGGATGTCATTGACATGACTTTGGTCCTTATTGGAATAAGCGGCAACCATAAACAACTGACCTAGCTGTTCATCAAAGTCCAACGTATTAAAAACTGAGTCCACCCAGATGGTTTGACTCATGGAATCGATACTAGCCAAAGGGTCGATCAGGGATCCCTTTTTCTCGAGCTGTCCAGCTGAGAAAAAGAAAGCCAAAAGCGTTACCATCAGTCCTCTGATCAGCCCTATTGTCATTCTATTTTCAATTTTTAATCCGATAATTTTAAAATAACTTTACCTGCCTATCAGGTGCCCCTGATATACCCCGCATGTCCCATGCCACATCTTAACCTAAGTTAAAAAAGATCAAGCAACATTGGCGCAGAAAAGGGGTTAAATAGAGTATATTTATGATATGCGGAGGTATGCTCAGCCTTTAGTCAAGTTGATACATCCTTCACTTAATATGTACCCCAAGGAGAGAATATGAAGTTCCCATCTATATTTAGAACGAATAGCCCGATGCGCTTTGATATAAAGCCTCGGTACTATGATCCGGTGAAGGAGGAAATAGAGCAAAGAACTTCTCAGATAAAAAAGGATTTGGAGGCCCAGGGTCTGCTCGATAAATCAGAAGAGGAAGATGGTTCTTATGAGAGTTCTATCCGTGGTTCTTTTGCGAATTACAGAGGAGGAATAAAGGATAGAGCACAGAGCCCTTTCACCTCCACGGCGATGATCCGCTCCTTGATAATCATTCTTTTGGTTGGTGCTTTATTCGGTTACATCTATTTAGGTCCTATCATTTTCGAAATTCTACTGTATGGTGTTTTAGTGATTGGGGCGGTTTACTTTTTCTTCAGGCTCAAACCCAAAAAGGTTAGATGAACAGTTTCATCCAACTTCTTCCTGATTCCATAGCAAATCAAATTGCCGCTGGTGAAGTTGTCCAGCGCCCTGCTTCTGCCTTGAAGGAATTGCTTGAAAATTCTATTGATGCGGGTGCAACCCAAATTCATGTTGTAATTAAAGATGCCGGAAAGCAACTCATACAAGTAGTTGATAACGGTAAAGGAATGTCTCCGACCGATGCCAGAATGAGCTTTGAGCGGCATGCCACTTCCAAAATCAAGCGGAGCGAGGATCTATTTCAGATTCGTACTTTCGGGTTTAGGGGAGAAGCTCTGGCTTCCATTGCTGCAGTTTCTCAAGTTGAGCTAAAGACAAAGACCAAAGACGAAGATCTTGGAACATTAATTCAGATAGAAGGCTCTGAAATTAAGAAACAGGAGCCGGTAGCTTCAAAAAATGGGACGTCCATTTCGATGAAGAATCTATTTTTCAATGTTCCAGCGAGACGGAATTTCCTCAAGTCAAATCCTGTGGAAATGCGTCACATTGTGGATGAATTCCAAAGGGTAGCCCTGTCCTATCCGGAAGTAGCATTCACACTGATGCAAAATGACATGGAGACCTATAAGCTTTTGCCAGGGAAACTGAGTCAACGGATTGTGGCCCTCTTTGGCAAAAATTACAAGGAAAAGCTCGTTCCTGCAGAAGAAAACACACCTCATCTTACGGTAAAAGGCTATATCGGGAAACCGGAAAGTGCCAAGAAAACCAGGGGTGAACAATTCTTCTTTGTAAACAATCGATACATCAAAAGCAGCTACCTCAATCATGCGGTGAATAATGCTTTTGAAGGATTAATCCATCCCGAGCAGCACCCCTTCTATGTTTTGTTTCTGGAAATTGATCCAGCACATATCGACATCAACGTTCACCCAACTAAAACGGAAATCAAGTTTGATGATGAACGAACGGTTTATGCTGTGATTCGATCCTGCGTAAAGCAGGCTTTAGGAGCACATCATGTTGTTCCTTCCCTGGACTTCTCTGTAGATGTAAACTTTACGGATAAATGGGATAAGGACCCAAACACCAAAACTGCAGTGGAGGAGGAATATAGCTATCGCGCTTTCAACACTCCCGAGTATAAAAAGAACAACCCTTCCGGATGGGAGAAGCTATTTGAAGTGAGCAAGTCTACCAAGCTTCATGACAAAACCCACCCATCTGATCCGGAACCTGAGATTTTGACCTTCCCGAGTAGGGCCACACATGAAAACCAACAAGAGGAAGATGATCTGGGACTTGAAAAAGAAACAGGGACTACCTTCCAGGTTGAACTGAATTATATTGTTGCGCAATTCTCATCTGGATTCATCATTCTTGACCAACAGGCCTCCCATGAGCGAATTCTTTATGAGCGCTATCATAAGCAATTGAATTCAGCGCAGGGGCCCTCTCAACAATGTTTATTCCCACCTGTGATTGAACTTAATCCTGGAGATTATCAGTTGGTATTGGACATTCGGGATGAGCTTCTGAGTTTAGGTTTTCAAATTGATGATTTTGGTAAAGGAGCTATTTTGATCCAGGGTGTCCCGGCGGATATTGAAGTGAAAAATGAGAAAGAGCTTTTTGAAGGATTGATCGAACAATACAAGCATTTTAAAAATGAGCTTTCACTGGACAACAGAGAAAAGCTAGCAAGATCACTCGCTAGAAAAGCATCAATTAAAAAAGGTCAGAAATTATCAGACCAGGAAATGGAGTTAATCGTAGGACAATTGTTCGCTTGTCATAATCCGAACTATGGCTTATCAGGTAGCAAGACCTTTGTGAAGCTCGATTTATCGAGTATACACTCCTTCTTCGGAAAATAATATGTTTAGAAATATAACCCCAGTCGTACAGAATCTCTTACTGATCAACATTGTACTCTTTGTTGTATCAGCTTTTCTGTTTCCCAGACTTAGTGATTGGTTTGCATTGTACTACATCAATAGCCAATACTTCCAGCCATTTCAGTTCCTGACTTACATGTTTATGCATGCTGATTTTTGGCATCTATTCGGAAACATGTTTGGTCTGCTCATATTCGGCCCGCTGCTAGAACAATTCCTAGGCCCTAAAAAGCTTTTGACTCTTTGGATGTTGTGCGGTGTAGGGTCAGGTGTCCTCTACTCAGGATATTCAGCATATAAGGTAAACGCCTTGGAATCCAAAGTAGAAGTGTTCCAATCTAATCCAGACCCTGAATACTTCAACAGATTGGTACTTGATAATCGTGGCTACTTTGATCGAGCCATATTCGATTTCGTTGATGAATACAGTCGAAACCCTAATGATCCAGTCTACATCCAACGGGCCAATCAGACTTTGGAGGCCATTCTGAAAATTCAGACAAATGTTCCTATGGTTGGTGCTTCGGGAGCCCTGTTTGGTATACTCATCGCCTTTGCCATGCTATTTCCAAACACCCAGCTATTTCTGTTGTTCCCTCCTATGCCAGTAAAGGCAAAATATTTAGTACTGTTTTATAGTTTATATACCATCTACAACGTATTTGTAAATAATCCAACAGACAACGTTGCGCACTTCGCCCACCTAAGTGGGTTGGTAATTGGTGCCATTTTGGTCTACAGATGGAAAAAG
>CAZLUY010000374.1:0-5275 GCA_964562785.1 uncultured Limnohabitans sp.
ATCTCGCACTACAAAGTCCACCGGAGAATAAGTGGTTTATGGAGTTTGAAGATTACTCACTCAAGTCAGATACGCTGAATGGGTTTTCCACCTTTAAAAGATTAGGACTAAACTCATTTGAAGAAACTTTTCAAAGTCTGAATGTGAAATCAGAAAGCCTAACAAGTTTCGATTTAAATGGTAGACTCGTTCATGAAGTCAATGGAGATGTAGGCAATAGTCAGGATCTTTTTTCGACCACTGGTGAAATTCTTGGTAGAAATCCTGCTGGAAGGAATTTCTCTGGAGACCTTGGTCTAGGGGTTCTCTTTTCCAATAGTTGTTTATCGCAAATGACTCCTATACCACTTGCTGGTTCGGAAACTTGGACCGTTGACCGTGGAAATCAAAACTCAGTGATTCATCAACTCAGCTATGAAACGGCCGGGCCTTGTGAAACCACTGCAAAAATGCTCCTCCCTGATGGGAGAACGCTTATCCTTGATCCATAAAAAAAGGGAGCATTAATGCTCCCCTTTATTTTTTCTATTCAGATTAATATCTGTAGTACTCCGGCTTATACGGTCCTTCAACTTTAACACCAATGTATTCTGCCTGATCTTGAGTCAATGTATCCAATTCAACTCCAAGCTTAGACAAGTGCAAAGCCGCAACTTTCTCATCAAGATGCTTAGGTAGCACATATACACCAGGCTTGTAATCTTCATGATTTTCCCAAAGCTCCAGCTGCGCCAAAGTTTGGTTGGTGAAAGAGTTTGACATCACGAAAGATGGGTGTCCGGTAGCACAGCCCAAATTCACCAAACGTCCTTCGGCCAAAACGATGATTTGCTTTCCGTCGAGATCATAAAGATCAACCTGAGGCTTAATCACATTTTTAGTGTGACCATATTTCCCATCTAACCAAGCCATATCAATTTCATTATCGAAGTGACCGATATTACATACTATGGTTTTGTCCTTCATACCCATAAAGTGAGCTTCACCAACGATATCTTTGTTTCCTGTTGCGGTAACTACGATATCAGCGTCTTTAACCGCATCAGCCATTTTCTTAACAGCGAAACCATCCATAGCAGCTTGAAGGGCACAGATCGGGTCAATTTCTGAAACAATCACTCTTGCTCCAGCTCCTCTAAGAGATGCTGCAGATCCCTTTCCTACGTCACCATATCCAGCTACTACTGCTACTTTTCCAGCCATCATCACATCTGTGGCTCTTCTAATAGCATCTACCAATGATTCTTTACAACCGTACTTGTTATCGAACTTTGACTTGGTAACTGAGTCGTTAACGTTAATTGCAGGCATTGGAAGTGTACCATTCTTCATTCTTTCATATAGCCTGTGAACTCCAGTGGTAGTCTCCTCAGACAATCCTCTGATCCCTGAAACCAATTCTGGATACTGATCCAACACCATGTTGGTCAAATCACCACCATCGTCAAGGATCATATTCAAAGGCTGTCTTTCTTCGCCGAAGAAAAGGGTCTGCTCAATACACCAATCGAACTCTTCAGCAGTCATTCCTTTCCAAGCATAAACTGGGATTCCTGCTGCTGCAATAGCTGCCGCTGCATGATCCTGAGTAGAAAAAATATTACATGATGACCAAGTAACTTCAGCACCAAGTGCGATCAAAGTTTCGATCAAAACTGCCGTCTGAATGGTCATGTGAAGGCAACCAGCAATTCTGGCACCTTTAAGCGGCTGTGAAGGACCAAATTCTTCTCGAAGAGACATTAGTCCTGGCATCTCTGCCTCAGCCAACAAAATTTCTTTACGCCCCCAATCAGCAAGTGAAATATCTTTCACTTTGTATGGGATATACTTTGCAGATGTAGTTTCTGACATATTGATAAAATTGAATGTTAATCTTCTGAAATAGTGACGCAAAGGTATCCCATAATTCTTGGAACTTAAAATTCCTTTGAATCATAGAAAGCGTAACTCCTTTAAGTCAAATAGGTTCTCTTTTCCAGCTTCATCTTTGACTATTAACTGGCCAGAAGAATTGATTCCTGTAATCATTCCTTGGAATACTTTTCCCTCACTTTCATATGCTTTCCATTCCTCGAACTGGTAAAGATGAGAAAGGTAGTTTTCCAAAATATTTGCTTTCCCTTGCTTTCTTAACTTGATATAATTTTGTTCAATTTGGACGACCAGAGAACGGAAAATTTCATTTCGGTCAAAATGACTTCCTGTCATGGATTTCAAGGAAACCGCTCTATCTGGGAGGTTCAACTTTTGATTGATATTCAAACCAATTCCTACCACAGCATACTCCCAACCAGTAGCCCCTACCACATTTTCGATTAACACCCCTCCTAGTTTCCCAAAATCAGGAACCATCAGGTCATTTGGCCATTTCACCTTGAGGTCTGGAACATAATTTCCCAAAACTTCTCTCAGACTGTTTGAGATCATCATATTGAGAATGAACTGCTCAGAAATATCTAAAATGTCAGGTTTGAGAATTAGAGAAAAAGTAATGTTCTCACCCTTGGTGCTTTTCCAGGTATTCCCCCTCTGCCCTTTCCCTTTTGTCTGATGATCTGTAATGACAATTGTTCCTTCAATGGCCCGCCCGGATTTTGCCAATTCAAGCGCTTTGTCATTTGTGGAATGACACTCTGGCAGAAATTGCACATCTTTCCCCAGAAAAATCGTATTGGCAAGGATTTTATACATAAATTTTAAGTTCGTTGGAACCTACATCACCCAACACAAACTTAAACCAATAAAATGACAGCAGACCAGCTGAGTCAACTTATCATCAAAGGAATGGAAGAAAAAAAAGCTTCAGACATTGTTTTGATGGACCTTCGTCAAGTAAATAATTCTGTTACCGACATGATGATTTTGGCCTCTGGGTCATCTGATAAGCAGGTGGAGGCCATTGCAGAATCGATTGAGGAGGAAGTAAATAAAGGTGGTGAAAAAGGACCTTGGAGGATTGAAGGCAAGTCCAATAATCAATGGGTTATCATGGACTATGTAAATGTGGTAGCCCATATTTTCCTCAACGACAAAAGAGAATTTTATGGGTTGGAAGACCTTTGGGGAGACGCCAAAATCACACGTGTCAATTAAGCCTCAAACTTTACCCTACCTTTACCGTTTTAGCATAAGTTTAGAAGTATCAGAATCGACAAAATGAGCGACAAAAATAAAAACAAGAAGTTCGTACCTAAAGCCCCGCAGCAAAAGCCTAATTTTCAGATTTGGCTTATTGTGGCAGCTGTAGTGGTTTTACTAGGGCTTACTTGGATACAACAGAGGAATTCTGTCATTGATATCACCAAGAACCGTTTTGAGCAAATGTACAAGGCGGAGGATATCGCAAAGGTGACTATCGTTAAGAATATGGACAGGGTGGACATCACTCTAAAGCCATCGGCCTTAAGTAAAAGTAAATACAAGGACGAATTAGAGGCAAATTCAGCTTTCTATGATCCTTCAGGACCTCATTATTCTCTTCAGCTGGCGTCCACAGAGACTTTCGCAGCAGATTACAAAGTGCTCGAAGAAAGCCGTCCGGAGAATGAACGTATAGGATATTCTGTAACTACTGAAGAGAATTGGACAAGCTACTTCGGAAGCTTCGGCTTCTTAATTTTACTGTTCGTGTTCTTCTGGTTTATGATGAGAAGAATGGCTGGTCCTTCGGGTCCGGGTGGTCAGATTTTCAATGTAGGTAAATCAAAAGCACAGCTTTTCGATGCAGAAAACAAGGTGAAAATCACTTTCGGAAACGTGGCAGGTCTTGATGAGGCAAAAGAAGAAATTCAGGAGATCGTAGAATTCTTGAAGAACCCTAGCAAGTTCACAAAGCTAGGTGGTAAGATACCTAAGGGTGCATTGCTTGTAGGACCTCCTGGAACAGGTAAAACTCTCTTAGCTAAAGCTGTTGCAGGTGAAGCAGGAGTACCATTCTTTACCCTCTCTGGTTCTGACTTTGTTGAGATGTTCGTCGGTGACGGTGCTGCCAGAGTAAGGGATTTATTTAAGCAGGCAAAAGAAAAGGCACCTTGTATCATCTTTATTGACGAGATCGACGCCATTGGTCGATCACGAGGAAAAGGCCAAATGCCTGGATCCAACGATGAAAGAGAAAACACTCTGAACTCCCTTTTGGTAGAAATGGATGGATTCGGAACTGATACTGGGGTAATTGTAATTGCAGCTACCAACAGGCCTGATGTGTTGGATAATGCCTTGTTGAGACCAGGTCGATTTGATCGTCAGATTTCAATTGACAAGCCAGACATCGTAGGTCGTGAAGCAATCTTTAAGGTTCACCTGAAGCCAATAAAGAGTTCTGATGATGTTGACGCCAAGAAGCTTGCGGCTCAAACTCCAGGCTTCGCGGGTGCGGAAATCGCAAACGTGTGTAATGAAGCCGCTTTGATTGCGGCACGAAAGAATAAATCTGCGGTAGATATGCAGGACTTCCAAGATGCCGTTGATCGTGTCATAGGTGGATTGGAGAAAAAGAACAAGATTATTTCGCCAGAAGAAAAGAAGATCGTTGCTTATCATGAAGCTGGACATGCAGTAGCTGGCTGGTTCCTTGAGCATGCCGATCCATTGGTGAAAGTAAGTATTGTGCCGAGAGGAGTAGCTGCATTGGGTTATGCCCAATATCTACCAAAGGAGCAGTTCTTATATCAGACGGAGCAGCTCATGGACGAAATGTGTATGACATTAGGCGGAAGAGCTGCTGAAGAGATAATCTTCGAGAAAATATCAACTGGAGCCCTTTCTGATCTCGAGAGAGTAACCAAAATGGCATACAGCATAGTGTCTGTTTATGGCATGAATGATAAGATCGGTAATGTATCTTTTTACGATTCCAAAGGTGACGGTTACAAAATGACCAAGCCATATTCAGATACAACTGCAGAGACCATTGACGAAGAGGTTAGAAAGTTGATTCTATCTGCTTATGAAAGAACAAAAGACCTCTTGATAGAGAAGAAAAATGAGCTAGAGATTCTAGCGCAGGAGCTACTTAAAAAGGAGATTCTTTTCCAATCAGATTTGGAAGAATTGATAGGAAAAAGACCTTTCGAAAGAGAGACAACCTATCAGGCTTTCACCAATAAGAAAGACGAGGAGGAAGTGAAAGAAGCTGAGGTGGTAGAGGAATCAGTTCCAAGTCCCGAAAAGGCCGAGGCGGAAGATCCTGTGCCTGAAACGGAGGCCAAGAAAGATTAACCAAAGAAGCCCCAACAAATGGGGCTTTTTTTATTCCTATTACCTCAAGTAT
>CAZLUY010000375.1:0-1185 GCA_964562785.1 uncultured Limnohabitans sp.
GTAATTATTTCACAGAAAGTGAATATTAATTAGGGCTTTTTGAATAAACAAATTAAGTGGGATAACCTTGTGTTAAGCTTTTAGCTTAATCCTTTGCTGTCAATTTATTGGGTTTGTCTTTCGGCATTTCCATATCTATGACTTACCTTATGATCACCTGAAGCAAGAGAAAGAATATGGATTGGGGAAATATACTCTATATCGTGGCGGTGATCGTTTACTTTATCTATTCGGCCAGTCAGTCGAAGAAGAAAAAAGAGGCTCAGCGTAAGAAGAGACAGATGGATGTTCCACCAGCTGAAGCGCCAGAAAAAGGGGTAACCTTTGAAGATCTTTTAAAGGAAATCAGGGATGCTCAGAATCCGGAAAAGGCTTCAGAAGATCAAGAGTTTGGAGAGAAAGAATTGATTGAGGTTGAGTCGGAAAGACCAATTCGAGATTTATCTGCACCTAAGCCAGAAAGGTTTGATCCATACAAGCTTCCAAAATCTGAATATGATTCTGTTTCGCCAGTTGAGAAGGTGGAAATAGCCGAGGATGCCTATGATAGGATGAGGGCAGAGGAGAAGCGCATTAAGGAACTTTCAGCTTCTATTCCAAGTCAAAAGGAGGTTGCATATGCCAGAAAGAAGAAAAAGGTGAACCCTTATGCAAAGAGGTTGAAGAATAAGAAAACGGTTCGTGAGGCAATCGTTTTAAATGAAATCCTGCGAAAACGTCATTTTTAAGACCTTCCACTTAAACAATATCTCTCTTAAGTAGTCTAAAATCTATAAACCAAGATTTTATGGCTACTACAACTAAACCTACATCCGGTCAACTGACCGAGTCAAGAAGAAAATTTATTGAGAAGGCTGGTGCATCTACAGTTCTTGCTATGTTCGGTGCAGCATTTTTTACTTCCTGCTCAAGTGATGATCCAGACCCTACAAATCCAACCCCACCTCCAGCAGGTAATGGCATTGCGATTTCTGGTAATACCGTTCGTATTGACCTTGACATCCAAAACAATCTAACCAGTGATGGAAACTGGCTTTTGATCACAGAAGCACAGACTTTGGTGGCGAATGTTGGTGGTAGCTATTTCGCCTTAACTTCAGTGTGTACACATTCTGCATGCGATAGAAATTGGACCTTTAGCAGTCAGGAGTTTACTTGTACTTGCCATAATTCAAAGTTTGATAC
>CAZLUY010000376.1:0-3647 GCA_964562785.1 uncultured Limnohabitans sp.
TTTATTTTCTTTGATTGGGCTTGGAGCTACTTAAGCTTTGATCCGAGTTTAAGGCTTTTGATCAAACCTCGATATGTAAGGGAGTCCGAGCGGAGAGAGTTGATCGAACAGAAATAGCTCTTTAAGCTTCGTTAACAATCCTTTTCATTTCTCCTTTAAACCTCGATTAAGAAGTTGGGTCTAAAGAGCATAACTAACCCACTAAAAAATGAAAAAGATAGGATTGACACTTGGGCTATTCATGATGATAGCTCTATCAGTTATGGCTCAGAGAAGAGGCGGAGAGAGACCTAATGCAGAGGAAAGAGCCCAACGTATGACAGAAAGAATGGCTGAGGAGCTTGGACTCGATGAAGAGCAGAAGGCCAAGATTTTGGCGATAAACCTTGAAGCCGCTCAAGCGCGTGATGCACAAATGGAGGCTGCTAAAGAAGCCCGTGAAGCAATGAAGAAACAAAGAGAGTCAATGCGTGAGGAAATGAAGGCTCAGGATGAAAGGATCAAGGCGGTGCTCACAGAAGAGCAGGCTGCCAAATGGGAAGAAACCAAGAGAGAAAAAAGAGAAGACTTGGAAAAACGAAGGCGTAAAGGTCCAAGAACTAGGGACGGAGAAGGATAAAAAAAGCCCCGATTATTCGGGGCTTTTTTTATATCTGACTTTCTAGCTCATCATTAATGTGGAAGAAGGATTCATCCTTTTGCGGTAGGCTTGAGCTCCCCATCAGATATTCATCCACGGAAACGGCTGCTTCCCTCCCTTCGGATATAGCCCAAACTACCAGAGACTGGCCTCGACGCATATCGCCAGCGAGAAAAACTTTGCTTGCAGTACTTTGATATCCTCTAGATTTGGGTAATGAGTTCTCCATTCGATCTACTCCAAATGCTTTAAGAAGACCATCCTGGGCTGGACCCAAATAACCAATTGCAAGAAAGGCCAGATCACAAGGAATTGTTCTTTCTGTTCCAGGCACTTCTTCAAATACCATTCGACCATCCTTTGAGACCCACTCTATGTCCGCCAGTTTTAGACCTGTTACCTGACCATTTTCATCGGATAAAAACTCCTTCGTTAGCACCGAGAAAACTCTTTCAGCACCTTCTTCATGTGAACTTGACGTTTTAAGCGTCATTGGCCACTCTGGCCAGGGATTGCCCTCTGTTCTTTGTTGTGGAGGTTTTGGTAATAACTCAAGTTGGGTAATGCTTGCGGCGCCATGACGATTGGATGTACCAATGCAGTCACTTCCTGTATCCCCGCCACCAATTACAATCACATGCTTGTCTTTTGCTGAAATTGGATTTTCATCAATCTCTCCACCAATCACCTGGTTTTGTTTGCCTAAGAAATCCATAGCAAAGTGAACTCCTTTCGATTCATTTCCAGGAATAGATAAAGCTCTGGGTTGAGCTGCTCCTGTGGCTAGCACTACAGCGTCAAAATTACTGAGAATGTTTTCTGCTTTGATATTGAAACCAACTGCTGTATCACAAGAGAAAATCACTCCCTCCTCAGCCATAATCTCAGTTCTTCGATCTATTACCCATTTCTCCAATTTGAAATCAGGGATTCCATATCTCAACAAACCTCCTGGTTTGGAATCTTTTTCAAACACAGTAACCTCGTGACCAGCCTGATTCAACTGATCTGATGCGGCCAAACCGGCAGGACCTGAACCAATAATCGCCACACGCTTCCCAGTTCTTTGTTCTGGCTTTCGTGCCTTGATTAAGTTGAGTTCATAAGCTTTCTCAGCTATGGATTTCTCGATTAGCTCAATAGCCACCGGATCCTTATTTATCCCAAGAACACAACTCGCCTCACATGGGGCAGGGCAAATTCTTCCTGTGAATTCAGGGAAGTTGTTAGTACTTCGCAGAATTTGAATCGCACTCTTCCAGTCTTTTTCATAGACAGCATCATTGAACTCAGGTATAACATTTCCTAGTGGACACCCAGAATGACAAAATGGTACTCCACAATCCATGCACCTAGCAGCTTGATGATTTAATGTCTCATCAGCCATTGGCTCATAAATCTCCTTGTAGTCGCCTACCCTCTCCTGTGGATCGCGACTGACCTGCGTTTCTCTTTTGAATTGTAAAAATCCTTGTTTCGCTCCCATCCTAGGCTAATGTTTTTGAATTGTCAGTGGCTCTTTTTTTTAAGACAGCCTTATAATCTCTAGGAATGACTTTGATAAAGTCTTCCTTCTTCTTCTCCCAATTCTTCAGGAACTCTTCTCCTTTTGAAGAATTAGTCAGCTTCACGTGCTTTTTCAGTCTATCCTTGATTAGGATATAATCCTCATCTTCAAGTAGATCAATGTCAACCAATTCATGATTGACCTCGGTGATATAATCCTTTAGAATATAGGCGATTCCACCGCTCATGCCTGCAGCAAAGTTTCTTCCTATTTCTCCTAGATTGATGATCCAGCCACCAGTCATATACTCGCATCCATGATCGCCTATGCCTTCAATCACGGCTTTTACACCGGAGTTTCTAACACAGAATCGCTCGCCTCCCTTCCCGTTGATATAGGCTTCTCCAGACGTTGCCCCGTAAAAGGCAACGTTACCAATTATGATGTTTTCCTCAGGGGCAAATCTTGCATTCCTGCTTGGATAAACGATTAATTCTCCTCCTGAAAGGCCTTTTCCAAAATAGTCATTGGCTTCTCCCTCCAATTCAAATCGAACTCCTTTAGTAAGGAATCCTCCAAATGTCTGTCCAGCAGATCCATTAAAATTGAAGTTTATGGTAGAATCTGGTAATCCAGGACTACCATATACCTTGGAGATTTCGTTGGATAGCATGGCTCCTACAGACCTGTCAGTATTCTTGATCGGGAATTTGGCTTCCACTTTTGTTGCTTGCTCAAGAGCAGGCATAGCTGCTAGAATCAAATCTCGATCTAGCACTTTCTTCAGCTCGAAATCCTGATCAATTTGCTTATGAATTCCAACATGATCAGGCACTTCAACCTTGTGGAAGACCGGACTTAAATCGACCTTATTCCACTTCCAATGGTTCAGATGCCCTGTGGATTGAAGGATATTGCTTTGCCCAACCATTTCATCAATGGTCCTGAAGCCAAGTGAAGCCATTATTTCTCTGAGGTCTTCGACCAAGAAGTTGAAGAAATTTACTACATGATCAGGATCGCCAGTGAAAAGTCTTCTTAGCTCTTCGTTTTGTGTTGCAATACCCACTGGGCAAGTGTTAAGGTGGCATTTCCTCATCATGATACATCCTTCCACCACTAACGCAGCTGTAGAAATTCCCCACTCCTCTGCACCAAGAAGAGTTGCAATTGCTAAGTCTCTTCCCGTTCGAATTTGTCCATCCGTCTGAAGAACAACTCTGCTTCGCAGGTTATTTTTCACCAATGTCTGATGCGCTTCTGAAAGACCAAGTTCCCAAGGCAAACCAGCATGTCGGATGGAGCTAAGAGGTGAGGCGCCCGTTCCTCCATCGGCACCGGAGATCAGAATTACATCGGCCATGGCTTTAGCCACACCCGCTGCAACTGTACCAACCCCAGCTTGCGATACAAGCTTTACGTTGATTCTTGCTCTTCGATTCGCGTTTTTGAGGTCATAAATGAGCTGGGCCAAATCCTCAATAGAGTAAATGTCATGAT